>SKRE01000139.1 GCA_007118655.1 Clostridiales bacterium
CGAAGGCCTATTTTCACAAAGTTCTCCTCCCAATTCCTTGAAATTCTTTAGTATCCCTATTATACTATAGTTTCCTTTGATTGAAAATAAAAGAACCTGCAATTTGCATTACAGGTTTTGGAGAATCAAAAGCACGATGATCCCGGGAACCCCAAATATCCCAACGATTAAAGCATTGATCGGCTCAATTTCTATCGCCAGGTTAAAGTAGCCGCCGATCCAGTTGAATATCAATAGCGTAATCGCTCCGATCACGCCGTTCCATATTAATTTCATGGCAATTCTCATGGGTACTGCCAACAGCTTCAATAAAACAAACAGGATTAATATCCCCAGGGCCGCAAACATAATCAATTGAAGATCCATCAGATTTCACGTCTCCCTTCCATCGCTTTGGAAAGCGTTACTTCATCAATGTATTCCAAATCTCCCCCTACGGGAATGCCATGGGCGATTCTGGAAACTTTGATCCCCATGGGTTTAATCAGCTTCGAAAGATACATGGCCGTAGCTTCGCCTTCAATATTGGGATTGGTTGCAAGAATAATCTCCTTGGTTTCCCCGCCCTGTAAGCGAATCAGCAGCTCCTTGATTTTTATTTCTTCGGGACCGATTCCCTCCAGGGGAGAAATCGCTCCATGAAGCACATGATACAGTCCTTTGTATTCCTTCGTTTTTTCCATGGCTGCCACATCCCGGGGATCCTCGGTGACACAAATTATGGATGGGTCCCGATGGGGATCACTGCAGATCGTACACACTTCCTGATCTGTGATGTTGGTGCAGAATTTGCAGTATCGAACGCTTTTTTTTGCTGTGATGATCGCCTCTGACAGCTGTTCCACTTCGCCTACATTCATATCCAGTACATGAAAAGCCAACCGTTGAGCCGTTTTTTTTCCTACTCCCGGCAGTTTTGCAAAAGCTTCTATCAGGCTTTCAATCGGTGCTGAGTAATAATTCATGGTTTCACCTGCATCTTTGTATTTTTTCTCTTAAAACATTCCCGGCATATTCATTTGACCGGTGATTTTTTCCATTTCTTTATTCATCATATCTTCTGCGTTCCGAATGGCTTCATTCACCGCTGCCATAATCAAATCCTGCAGCATTTCCACATCTTCCGGGTCCACCACATCCCGGTCAATTTCCATCCCTAAAATTTCTTTTTTTCCGTTGATGGTCACTTTCACCGCACCGCCTCCGGCTGTGGTTTCAATTTCTTTTTCTTCCAATTCCGCCTGCTTTTCCTTCATCTCTTTTTGCATCTTTTGCGCCTGCTTCATCATATTTCCCATATTCGGCATTCCGCCGCCCTTAAATCCTTTTTTACCCATTGTTATTCCTCCTTTAAAGTATACTCAATTTTTTCCATTATACCATATTCGTTTTTCCTAATCATCCCTAAATTCGATTAAACTCTTCGGAAGGGACTCCGTCAGTTTTTTTTCCGCGTCTCCCTTGGTTTCCCGGGGAAGTTCCTCCCCTTTCATAATGAACTTCAGTCCGATGTTTTTACCTGTTACCCGATGGATTACCTCCATAATTTGGGTTTTCTTCTCTTTTTTATCCAAGGCCTCCCGATGAAAGCCAAAGCCTTTTCCAAAACCCAGGATGAGTTCCCCTTTGTAGGCTCCCAGGATTTCCGCTTCTTTCAACAGGGCTTCCAGCTGGGCTTTTTTCTCTTTTTTCAAGGCCTGAAGAATATCCGGCCACTGCTGCTGTATTTTTTCTTGATCCCAGGAGGGTTCTTCTTTTTCCGTCCCCGGGGTGGATCCCCCTGTGTTGTGTTCACTGGTTTTATTCAACGGTTCTGGGTTCATGGGTTTTGCTTTTTCTGTTTCCTCTGTCCTGTTTTTAAAAGAAGTCACCTTGTCGGGTCTTGTATTTTCAAGGACGGGCTCCTTGCTATCCCCTATCCCCTCTTTTGTGTCTCGTTCATAGTTCTTCGGGATCCTTCCCCCGGAAAGCATGCCTTCCAGTTTTTGGACCCTCATTGCCAGTTCTTTTATTTCCAACCCTTCTGCCTTCCCCTGGGGTGCTTGGGCACTGCAGACTTGAACCATGAAAACCTCCAGCAGAATTCTCGGCTGTCCCATCCATTTCATTTTTCCCTCCAGCTCCGAGAGTGCTTCCAGATTTTTCGTGATCCAATTACCGGACAGCTTTTGACTTTGGGCTTTCAGACGCTGTAGGAAATCCTTCGGCATCGTGGAAAACTGTTCCAATTCAACCCCTACCTTCGCCATTAATAACTTTCGGAGATAGAGAATTAAATCCTTTGTAAAATGACTGACGTCTTTTCCCTGCTTTCCTCCGGTTTCCAGAATTTCCAGCGCCTGTTCCAGCTCCCCTTTTCGAAGGGCTTCAACAGTCAGGAACAGCTGTTCCTCCGGAACAATGCCTAGGGTGTCGATGACGCCTTGGGTGCTCAGGCGCTTATCTTCCCAGTACACACTTTGTTCAAGGATGCTTAAGGCATCCCGGAGGGCCCCTTCCGCACTTACGGAAATGATTCTGAGGGCTTCTTCTTCAAATTCGATTTCCATGGATTTTAGTATAAAGATCAGACGCTTTTGAATATTTTCGATGGTGACGGGCTTAAAATCGTAGCGCTGACATCTCGATAAAATCGTTGCGGGAATTTTCCGGGGTTCCGTAGTGGCTAATATGAAAATCACATGGGCCGGAGGTTCTTCCAAGGTTTTTAACAGGGCGTTAAAGGCTCCTTGAGAAAGCATATGAACCTCATCAATAATATAGACTTTATATGTTCCCTTGGATGGATGATATTTTACATTTTCCCGTATTTCACGGATGTTTTCCACCCCGTTGTTGGATGCCGCATCAATCTCCATGACATCCATAATTCTTTCCTCGGTGATGCCGATACAGGTTTCACATCGATTGCAGGGATTGTTGTCTTCCGGTTTTTCACAGTTTACCGCCTTTGCAAAAACCTTTGCCGTGGAGGTTTTCCCCGTGCCTCGGGTTCCTGTAAACAGGTAGGCATGGGCGATTTGTCCACTTTGAATTTGATTTTTCAGCGTGGTTACGATGGGGTCCTGACCAATAAGGTCTTCGAACCTTTCCGGTCTCCACTTTCGATAAAGAGCTTTATGAGCCATTTCACGTCACCTTCATTCCTATTTTCTTTAATTTATTATGGGGATTGCTTCGGGTTTACTTATGGATTAATAAGACTTTCCTTATTAATCGCTGCGGTTAGGGCTTCCCTTTCTTCTTGGGACAACACCTGTTTTGATGCTCCCCGATCAATGGGTTTCGTGTAAGAGACTGCGTAGTCTCTTCCATAAATACCGGTTAATACGAACCCGGAGTTATGAGCATCCAAAAGCGCCGTGGAATAGCTTAGATCACTGCCGGTATTGTCAAAGGCATTGTACCTTTTCGTATACACCTTTTGAATGCAGTTTGCCGCTCCTTTTTCCAAGCGGCGAAGCTCTTTTTTCTGGCCCTTTAGAATTTCCTGGGTTTCTTCCACTTTTGTCAAATGGTCCATCAGTATTTCTTCTAAATTGTTTTTTTCTGTCCCCCGTAGGAATCCGTTGTATTTTTTTATCATTTTTTTTAGTTTTACAGTGTTAATAATCCAGGCAACAATCATCAGCAAGTGAAGAGCACTCATCAAAAGCAGTACTTGGGTAATGTTGTTTTGCAGATAATTCATCAATTCTTCCATAATCATTTCCCTTTCTATTCTTCATTTTCTCTACAGCTCGATTCCAATGGATTTAATGGCCTCCACTGCTTTTTTAACGTCTTCCAGGGTCGTACTGTATCCGAAGCTGAAGCGGACCGCCCCTTGTTCCAGGGTCCCAATGGTTTTATGGGCTAGGGGTGCACAGTGCAGTCCCGGTCGTACCGCCATGTCAAACATGCTGTCCAGGATGTAGGCAATTTCCGAGGAATCCATATCCCGAAAATTTAATGCTATCACAGGGGATTGTTTTTTACAATCCTTCGGTCCATAGACGTGAATAAAGTCCAGTTTCTTCATTTCTTCAAGAAAATACTTTACCAAGGATTCTTCATGATGCAGGAGATTATCTCTTCCTTTTTCCAAAATGAATCGGATGCCTTCTTTCAGTCCCGCAATTCCCGGGGTATTGGGGGTGCCGCTTTCATAGCGGTCGGGAAGAATATCCGGTTGGATAAGATCCTGGGACTTACTGCCGGTGCCTCCTTCTTTCAAGGTTTTTAAATATAAGTCTTCCTTAATATACAAAAAACCCGTGCCTTGAGGTCCCAGCAATGCCTTATGTCCCGGCGCCGCCAATAAATCAATATACATTTTTTCTACGTCAATGGGATACAGTCCCGCGGTTTGAGCGGCATCCACCAAAAAAAGAATCCCTCTTTCCCTTGCAATTTTCCCCACTTCCTCCACGGGCATCAGGGTCCCGGTCAGATTGGAACTATGGGTGAGTACGATGAGTTTTGTGTTTTCTCGAATGCTTTGATCCACTTTTTCCAGGGGAAGACTTCCATCCGGTCTGCACTGGATAATGGTGTTTTCCACCCCTTCATTTTCTAAGGCTTTTATTGGACGAAGCACTGAATTATGTTCCATGGAAGTGGTGATCACATGGTCTCCTTTGGTCAGTACCCCTTTAATGGCTAAGTTTAAGGCCTCGGTGCAATTGCTTGTGAAAATCACCTGCTTCGGATCCTTTATATTAAAAAATTTGGCTACGGTTTCCCGAGCATCAAAAATTTCCCGGCTGGCCTTAAGGGCGAGTTGATGTCCCGATCTTCCGGGGTTCGCCCCAAAGCTTTCCATGGCTCGCAGAGCTCCTGCGGTTACACTTTTGGGCTTCGGGTAAGATGTTGCTCCGTGATCAAAATAAAGCATATAATCCCTCTTTTCCTTTACAATTATTTCCCTTTGTCGACGAATTTTTCCCGCAGCAGAATTTCTCCGTTAATAAAAATCACTGCGTTTCCTCCAACTTTTATTTTATAGCTTCCTTTATCCTCTTTAACATAGCAGCGAATCTCACTGGGGCGATTCATAAAATCTCCCTGTTCAAAGGTGAGTTTTACTTCTTCATCCTTCTCCAGATTCACGAACTTATTTTTTAGTAAATAATAGCTAAGGGCTCCACTGGCGGTTCCCGTGGCGGCCTCTTCGGAAATCCCCACGAGCGGGGCAAAGTTCCTGCAATGAGCCGTGTTGTTTCTTAGGGTTTCCGGTGTAAAAGCATGAATCCCTACAACCCCTAATTCTTTACTGTACACCCTTAGTTGTTCTTCCTCTATGGCAATCTTTTTTAAAATTTCAAGACTTTTAACGGGCACAATCAGATCCTTTAGCCCCGTATAAGCGATCCCCGGTTCCAGGGTCCCCTTAAAGTTTTTATATTCTCCAATCCCCAGGTCTTCTTTTTCAATACCCATTATCCTGCTTAAGCGTTCCAAATCAATGGCTTTCCCGATTAATCGGGGAGCGCTTTGCTCCATGACGATCTCCATATCCTTATCTGTTTTGATGATCTCCACATCAAGTTCTTCCTGCAGGGTTTTTTGTTTCACGTGAAACCTTGGACGGTTATCAAGAATGAAACCTTCCGCTGCCAGTACATAAAACCCTGCAATGGTAGCGTGTCCGCATAATTCCACTTCCGTAAGGGGAGTGAAAAATCGGGTTTGAAAAGTTGTGGGATTATGGGGATCAAGGGTAACAAATACGGTTTCCGATAAGTTCAGTTCCGCCGCAATTTTCTGCATCCCTTCTGCATCTAGGCTTTTATCCGTAATCACAACCCCCGCCGGGTTTCCTCCGAAAATTTCAGAAGTGAATGCATGGACATAGTATACCTTTAGCTTCAAGGCTTACTCCCCCTTTAACAATGCCAATATCCGTTCTAAATCCTTGGGACTGTAGTATTCAATCTCCAGCTTTCCTTTTTTCTTTCCTGTTATGATATTGACTTTTGTCCCGAAGTAACCCTTTAAATCCTCTTCGATGCTGGTTATTTCCACATCTTTTTCTTTTTTCCTTCGCTTTACAGGCTTTTTGCTGCCGGCTTCCTGCATGAACTTCTCAATTTGCCGCACCGTAAGCCCCTCTTCTTCAATTTTCAAGGCCCACTCAATTTGCTTATGGGGATCCTTTAGGGTAAGGAGGGCTCGGGCATGTCCCGGGGTTATCCGGTTTTCTTCAACCATTTTTTGCACTTCCGGGTCTAATTTTAACAGGCGAAGAATGTTGGTAATATAGGATCGGCTTTTTCCCAAGGCTTCTCCTACCTCATTTGCGGTGAGTTTGTATTTTTCTATCAGGTATTCATAGGCTTTTCCTTCTTCAATTCCATTCAGATTTTCCCGTTGCAGATTTTCCACCAGGGCAACCTCTACAAGCTCCTGCTCCGTAAATTTCTTTACCAGGGCGGGAACACTTTTGATCTTTAAATTTTTACAGGCCCGCCACCGTCGCTCTCCTGCAATAATCACATAGGAATCCTTTTTGTTTTCATCCTTGGACAGGAGAATCGGCTGCAGTACTCCGTGCTTTTTTATGGACGCCATCAGTTCTTCGATGCTTTCTTTTGAAAATTCTTTTCTGGGCTGATGGGGATTCGGTCGAATTTTATGAATATCAATTCCTTCGGTTGAATGTAGATTCTTTCCCTCGATTTCTCTTTCCAGTAAGGCGGATTTAGGAATGAGGGCTTCCAACCCTTTTCCTAAGGCTCTTTTCTTCGTTTTCTCTGCCATTAGATCACATCCTCTTCAAGATCTAGAAACTCTTCCGCTAAATTCCGATAGGCTTCTGCCCCTTTTGACTTTCCATCATAGTAAATAACCGGTAGTCCATAGCTGGGTGCCTCCGCTAAACGGATATTTCGAGGAATAATGCTGGTGTATACCTTTCCTCTAAAATATTTCTTCACTTCCTCCACCACTTGGATTCCCAGATTGGTTCTGCCGTCAAACATACTGAGCACCACTCCTTGTATTTCCAAGTCGGGATTTAAGTTTTCCCGAACCAGCTCCAGGGTATTCATCAGCTGGCTTGTGCCCTCTAAGGCGTAGTACTCGCACTGTATAGGGATCAACACACTGTCCGTCGCCGATAAAGCATTGATCGTCAAAAGTCCCAGAGATGGGGGGCAGTCGATAAAAATATAATCAAAATCCTGTTCAAAGTCTTCCAAAGCCTGTTTAAGACGAAGTTCCCGATTTTCTCCTTGGGCCAACTCAATTTCCGCCCCTGCAAGTTTTGCGCTGGCGGGGATGATCCAAAGGTTTTCGAATTCGGTTTCTACCACCACGGTTTCCAGCGGCTCCTCATTGATGATCACATCATAAATGTTGCGTTCAAATTGATCCTTTTGAAGTCCGAATCCGCTGGTGCTGTTTCCCTGGGGATCGATATCAATTACCAAAACCTTGTATCCTTTTTCTGCAATTGACGCACTTAAATTGACATTGGTGGTGGTTTTGCCCACCCCCCCTTTTTGATTGAATATCGCTATCGTTTTTGCCAAAGTACTCGCCCCTTTGTCCATGAGATTCTCGTTAACTGCAACTGCCGGTTGTTCTTCTTAGTTTTTCGGAATTTTTAAGATTACTTCAATGAATTCTCCCTTGTCCACTTCACTGATTTCTGCACCTTCCTGCTTTTCTCTGATGGCTCGATATGCTTGTTGTATGGTATTTAAGTATATTTTATAATTCATATAGGCTTTGACCCGGGTATGAGACTTTTTCTTTACCGGAGCCTCGGGATTCTCTGAGGATTCCCCTTCTCCTTTATTATCCACCTTCTGTTGCTCCTTGGACTCTTCTTGTTCTTCCTTCCGATCCTGCTGAATTTCCTGCAGCATCCCTTGCACAAGTTCTTCCGTCCGTTTTACGGTGAAGTCCTCTTTGATGATCTGATCCAGGGTCATCTTTTGCAGTTCTTCATCGGGAAGCTTTAACAGTGCTCGACCATGACGCTCTGTCAGTCCTTTTTCAATGATTGTGCGGAGTATTTCCGGATCCAGTCGTAAAATTCGAATCTTATTGGCAATGGTGGATTGGTTTTTCCCGATTTTTTTTGCCAGGTCTTTTTGAGTAAAACCATGGTCCGATAACAAATGTTGATAGCCTCTAGCCTCTTCAATAAAATTCAAATCCTCCCGCTGGAGGTTTTCAATGACTGCCAAAACCGCTGACCCCTTATCGTCTAGCTGTTCCTGTATGATTGCCGGCACAGTCTCTAAATTTGCCAATTTCGCAGCCTTCAGCCTCCGCTCCCCGGCTACCAGTTCGTATTTTTCCTTTCCGATCTTTCGAACGCTTATGGGTTGAATAATTCCATAACTTTCAATGGAAGCACTTAACTCCTTAAGACTTTCCTGGAAAAATTCTTTCCTGGGCTGGTAAGGATTCGGGATGATTTTTTCAATCGGAATTTCCATCACATATTTTTGTTTCATGCATACTCCTCCGTTTTATAAAAGTCTGGTCTATTAAAAATTCGATGCCGCTATGCTTTATTCCTTCTTTCTTTCAAGTTTTCTTTTGTTTTTTCTTTTAATCCTTGTTTTCAACGCTTATTTTTCAGGGTTTTTTATGTTTCACGTGAAACATGGGTTTTATGATTGATCTTTTAAAGCGGGGTTTTACCAGGCTTTCCCGCTTGTCTCGGATAGTTCTTCGGCGTCTTCTTTATTTTTTTTACCATTACCACATGATGCCCTCTTTCCACAAAGGGCAGTTGGACTTCCCGAATACTGCTTATTTCTCCCCCTAAAACCTCCAGGGCTTTTTTCGATGTTTCCAGTTCTTCTGTAACCCCCGGCCCCTTTTGACAGATGAAAAATCCGCCGACTTTTACAAAGGGCAGGGCGTATTCCAAGAGCACGGGCATGCGTGCCACTGCCCTGGAAATCGCATAATCATAGGTTTCCCGATGGTCAGGATCCTTCCCGTAATCCTCGGCTCGCCCATGGAGGGTCTGAATGTTCTCCAGTTCCAACTTCTCAATGACCCCATCCAGAAAAGTCAGCCGCTTTTTCAAAGAGTCCAATAGGGTGATTTCCAGGGCGGGCATCATAATTTTCAATGGAATCCCGGGAAATCCTGCGCCGGTTCCGATATCAATCACTCGGCCTTTTTTTAAGCAGTCCTTTTCCTGCAGTGGGGATAAGGAGTCTAAAAAATGCTTAATCGCAATCTCCCGATCATCGGTAATCGTGGTCAGATTGATTCGTTCATTCCAATACATCAGTTCCGCTTTAAATACGGCAAACTTGTTCAATGCCTCCGGGGAGAGGTCTTTGGAAAACATTTTCTGATAGCCCTCTGTTAAGGTATCCTTAAACATTTTCATTCCCCCTCTTCCGTTGTTCCAAATAGACCAGCAGCACGGAGATATCCGCCGGGGAAACCCCGGAAATCCTTGAAGCCTGACCCACGGAGTGGGGACGGATGCTTTCAAGTTTTTGCTTGGCTTCCGTTCGTAAACTGTCGATTTTTTCGAATACCACGTCATCGGGAATCCGCTTATTTTCCAGTTTTTTGAACTGCTCGATCTGGCGAAGCTGCTTTTTGATATACCCGTCATATTTGATGATCACTTCGCATTGGCTTTTCACATCCTGCATCAGATCTTTGGATTCGATATACAAAGGCTCGATTACCTTATAATTGATTTCCGGTCTTTTCAGTAAATCATAAAAACTCAAGGTGTTCTCCAACAGGGACGATCCGATTTTTTCAAGAATAGGATTGATGTCCTTTGGGGAGGCCTTCTTCTTTTTTAACCGCTTAAGTTCCTGCTCGATTTCTTCTTTTTTCACCAGCAGGCGCTGGTAGCGATTTTCCTGCACCAGTCCAACCTCATAGCCTTTTTGGGTCAGGCGAAGGTCCGCATTATCCTGTCGCAGCACTAAGCGGTATTCTGCCCGGGAGGTCATCATCCGGTAGGGCTCATTGGTGCCCTTGGTAACCAGATCATCGATCAGCACTCCGATATAGGCTTCGGAACGGTCTAAAATCAGGGGATCCTTCTTCATGATTTTCATTGAAGCATTGATTCCCGCAACCAATCCCTGGGCCGCCGCTTCCTCATAGCCGGACGAGCCGTTAAACTGCCCCGCGCTGAAAAGATTTTCGATGGCTTTGGTCTCTAGGGAAAGTTGTAGATCCGTGGGGTCGATACAATCATATTCTATGGCATAGGCGGGACGCATGATTTCCGCTTTTTCCAGACCGGCCACCGATCGAATCATGGCCACCTGCACTTCTTCCGGAAGACTGGAGGACATTCCCTGCAAATACATTTCCTTGGTATGCACCCCCTCCGGCTCTAAAAACAGCTGGTGGGTGGGTTTGTCCGTAAACCGTACAATTTTATCTTCAATGGAAGGACAGTATCTGGGCCCTACGCTTTCCATATCTCCCCGATACATGGAGGAACGATGGATATTCTCTTCAATAATGGCTTTGGTATCCTCCGTGGTCCGGGTCAGCCAGCAGGAAATCTGATCAATGGGTAAGGTTTGATTCAGGAAAGAAAAGGGTGTGGTCTCTTCGTCTCCCTTTTGTTCCGTCATTTTTTCATAATCTACAAAATCCCCATGGATTCTCGCCGGGGTTCCGGTTTTAAATCGCCGCATATTGCAGCCGTAGCTTCTGAGTTTAGCGGGAAGTTCCTGGGTGGTGGCCAGTCCGTCAGGTCCGCTGGGATAATTGACTTCTCCCATGAAAATCCGGCTTTTTAAATACACACCCGTGGCCAAAATTACGGCTTTTCCATGGTACGCCGCCCCATTTCGGGTTTTTACCCCCGTGGCCTTTCCCTCTTCAATCATTAAGTCAATCACATCTCCCTGCTTTAGGGTCAGATTTTCTTGATTTTCCAAGGTTTGTTTCATTTTTAAATGGTATTGCAGTTTGTCGGCCTGGGCCCTTAGGGAATGTACCGCAGGCCCCTTCCCCGTGTTCAGCATTTTGCTTTGGATAAAGGTTTTATCAATATTTAAACCCATCTCTCCGCCTAAAGCGTCCACTTCCCGAACAAGATGTCCTTTGCCCGTTCCCCCGATGGAGGGATTGCAGGCCATCATGGCTACGGACTCTAAGGAAATCGTCAGCACTAGGGTTTTCAGACCCAGTCTTGCAGCGGCCAGTCCCGCTTCGCACCCCGCATGTCCGGCCCCTACTACGACTACATCATAACTTCCTCCGTTATAAAAATTCATAAACTCTCCTCCAGTTATTTTCCAATACAAAAATTTTCAAATATATGATCCAAAATATCTTCCGATACCGTATCTCCCGTAACTTCTCCTAAACTTTTCCAGGCGTTTTTAAAGTCCACCTCGACAAAATCCAAGGGCATTTGGTTTTCCAATGCTTTGATGCCATCTTCCAAACTTTGAAGCCCCTGGCTGATGGCCTGTTGATGGCGGGTATTGGTAATAAAGGGCTGTTCTTTGGAAAAACCCTCCCCTTCATAGACCATTTCTTCCAGGGCATCCTCCAAGGCTTCCAACCCTTTGTTGTTCAATAAAGAAATTCGAATTAATTTTTTGTCTCCAATAATATCCTTTATCCCCGGAAGATCAATGGCCTCTTCCAAGTCGGTTTTGTTAACCACCACAAGGGCCCGGCGATCTTTTATCAGGTGCAAAAAATCATAATCATCCTGATCCAGTTTTCTCGAGGCATCAATCATAAAAATGACTAAGTCCGCCTGCTGAAAGATTTCCCGGGATCGCTGCACCCCGATTTTTTCCACCGCATCTTCGGTTTCCCTTATCCCTGCGGTATCTAAAATCTTCAGGGGAATGCCCCGTACATTCAACTGCTCCTCGATCACATCCCGGGTGGTTCCCGGAATATCCGTTACAATGGCCCGGTTTTCCCGAAGGAGGGCATTCAGCAGGGAGGATTTCCCCACATTGGTTTTGCCCAAAATCCCCGTAACCAAGCCTTCCCGAAGAATTTTTCCGGTTTTGGCGGACTGCAGCAGCCGCTGAAAGCTTTTTCTTGCCTCTTGGCTCTTGGAAAGAAGCTGTTCCATGGTCACTTCATCGATATCCTCTTCCGAAAAATCGATGGAGACCTCAATATGGGCCAGCATATCCTTTATGATCCCTTGAATTCCTTGAACCTCCTGAGAAAGCAGTCCTTCAAACTGCCCCAGGGCCACTTCATGGGAAATATCGGTTTTGGCACTGATTAAATCCATAACCGCTTCCGCTTGAGACAAATCCAGGCGCCCATTTAAAAATGCCCGCTTGGTAAACTCCCCCTTTTCCGCCAGGGCAGCTCCCTGTTCCAGGGCCAATTGCAGGGTTTTTCGAAGGGGAACCATGCCTCCGTGGCAGTGGATCTCAACTAATTCTTCTTTTGTATAGGTATTTGGGGCCTTCATATATACCGCCAGGACTTCATCAATCATTTCCCGGCTTTGGGGATTTAGGATAAATCCGTAAAACATTTTTCTGGGCTCCCAGGATGCTTTGGGATGATGGTTCTTCGTAACAAACATCTTATTTAAAATTTCCAAGGCCCGTTCTCCGCTGATCTTTACAATACCGATCCCCCCTTCTCCCAAGGGTGTGGAAATTGCAGCGATGGTTTCTTCTCTATACATTCGATCACCTCATTTTTTTCGATTCTCTTGACTCTTTACCCATTATATCAAATTATCAATAAATTTCCCGGGAAATAATTAATTATATTATATTTCCCTGGATTCTTTTTTCATTTCCCGTCTTTTCTTTTTAATTTTCTCTTTTTAATTTTCCAGCACTATTCCTGGATTATTCCTAATTAATCTTAGCTTATTCAATTATTCTGTAAACGCTTCCGGGATATAAAAAACCCAGCTTTCACTGGGTTTGGGGTTATTCCTTTTTTAATTCAATAATGACTCTTCGATTGGGATCTTCACCTTCACTGTATGTCTGAATCCCCGGAATCTTTTGAAGGGTGGAATGAATAATGCGCCGTTCATAGGGATTCATCGGCTCTAAGTATACGGGACGATGGGTTTTTTTCGCTTTATCCGCCATTTTCTTGGCTAAGCGCTGTAAGGTCTCTTCCCGCTTTTTTCGGTAATTTTCCGTATCCAAATATATTTTTACGTAACGATCTCGATCCTTATTGATGGCTAAACTTAGTAAATATTGAATGGAATCTAAGGTTTGGCCTCTTCTTCCGATTAAAAGCCCCATATTCGGCCCTTCCAAATCGATTTCCAAGGTGTCCCCCTTCTTCTCGATATGTACGGTGACCGGAATATCCATGGCCTCGAACATCTTCAATAAAAACTTTTTTGCATCATCCTCAACATCATCTTTTACCGTAAGCTCTACCTTTGCATCTTTTTGCCCGATAAGCCCAAGAAATCCGTTTGTTGGATATTCCAGGGTTTTTACCGTTACCTGTTCTCTTTTTCGGCTTAATTCTTCAAGTCCTTTTTCAATTGCCTCATCAATGGTTTTTCCCGTAGATTCAATCGTTCTCATATCAGTTAGAATCCCCTTTCATCGGTAATGAAGGTCTGTTAATTATTACCTGTTGAATAATTTGTGCCCCGCTGTTAATTACCCAGTACAGGGTAAGTCCTGCCGGAAAACCAACACCAATCGCATCGGATCCCATAACAAAGATTAGTACGGGGAAAAAATAGGTCATCATTTTTTGTGTTTGCTGCACTTCTTTACCCGCAGACATGGTGACACTGGAAAAATAGGTTAAGGCCGCAGCGGTAATCGGTAAAATCCACGTATCCGGCTCCGATAAATTCGGCAGCCACAAAAAGCTGGTATCCATTAGTTCGTATGCTTGTTGGGACATGGAGAACACATAGTTCCATGGTTCCCGCAGGGCGGTGAAAAGCCCGATTATTATGGGAAATTGAACAACTAGGGGCAAGCATCCTCCCAGGGGATTTACATTATGTTCTTTATATAGCTCCATCATCTTCACATTTAATTTTTCTTTATCGTTTTTATATTTTTCTTGAAGGGCCTTTACCTTAGGCTGAATTTCCTGCATGTTTTTCATGGATTTTGTCTGTTTAATCGTAAGAGGCAGTAAAATCATCTTTACGATTATGGTAAAGATAATAATGGAAATCCCGTAATTCCCTATCAAGTCATATACGAGTTTTAGTAGTGAACCCATGGGTTCGGCTAAAATTGACAAATTCAAAACCTCCTAATCATCACTTTAATGGATCATGTCCGCCTTTGTGAAAAGGATGACATTTACTGATACGCCGGACGCTGAGTGAGAACCCCTTCAAAAATCCGTATTTTTGAAAAGCTTCCAGACTGTATTGAGAACAAGTCGGATAAAATCGGCAACTTGGTCTTTTCAGTGGTGATATAAACCGCTGATAAAAGCGAATCAACATTATTGCGACTTTTTTCATTAAGCTTCCTTCTTTTTAATCATTTTTTTCTTTCGTAATAAGTGCACGATTGCACTCTCAATTTCCGCCATCGAAGAATTTGCCGCGGTATCCCGGGCAATAAAAACCAAATCGTAACCGGATTTTATTTGATCCTGATGTTTCCGGTAGCTTTCTTTCATACGTCGTTTCACCAGATTTCTTATCGTAGCTTTCCCAACTTTCTTTGAGACAGTAAAACCCACCCGATTATATTCTTCCTGATTTTCCCGAATATAAATGATCAGTAACCTGTTCGCCATAGAGTTCCTATGACGATATACCTTTCGAAAGTCTCGATCCTTCTGCAGTCCTACGGTGGATTTCATTTTTATGCCTCCAGGTTCTAATTCCGATAAAAATTTTTACAGAAAAAGGCCCACGTAAGTGCGGCCTATGCTGACAATCTCTTTCTTCCCTTTAATCTACGTCTTCTTAAAACGTTCTGTCCGTTTTTATTCTTCATTCTTTTTCTGAAACCGTGTTCTTTCTTTCTTTGTCGAACTTTTGGCTGATACGTCATTTTCATAAAGGTCACCTCCTTAAATCTTAAAAAATCTATGGGTATTTTAACGATTTTAAATTCAATACCTGTCGATATGAAGTCTCTAAAATTGCCCATACTACAGATAGATTATATCAGCATTAAAAGACAGTGTCAATAAAGATTGTAATATTGTATTGTGGATAAATCCTTTTTCTTAAAACCTTTTTTTTGTGGATATCTTCATCCTTTTTGTTGAAAGTTTTCGGGATCTTTGATATTATTAGGATACTTGTTGATAAGCTGTTTTTATGTGGACAGTTTATCCACGTTATACACAAATTGTGCATAACCCTGTTGATAACTTGCCTTTTCCCTGAGTTTCATGCTTCTATCTTTACTTTTCATCACGATTTTTTATATTTTTTTAGGTTTTAAAAAGTTATCCTCCTAAGTTTCCACAGGATTATGACATAACTTCTGTATATTTTTTTGACCTTTTTACTCGAAGCACTAAGAAATTTATCCACTTTTTATTTCGATTTGTGTGGAAAACTCTCTGGATAGTTTTAACTGCACTAATAAATTTTTTTGAAACGGAGGACTATTTATGGACAACTTACCCCAAATATGGCAAAAAGCCTTGGACAACATCAAAAACCGGCCGGAAATTACGGAGGTCAGCTTTGAAACCTGGCTAAAAACCATTAAACCTCTATCCTTACAAAATGGGGTACTGGTTTTTGGAGTGTATGATACTTTTACCAAGGGAATTTTAAAAAAGCATTATCGCAGCTTCATACAGAATATTATTAAGGAAATCACCGGTGAGGAGTATGAAATCGATTTTGTGATCCCTTCAGAGGAAGATATCAACCCTAAAAATCATAAAAGCAAGCAGGAACTGGAACAACAACGGCTGGATACACAACTGGAAACTTCCATGAATCTTATTAAGGCCCAGGGACTGAATCCAAAGTATACCTTTGATTCCTTTGTCATCGGCCACAGCAACCGTTTTGCCCATGCAGCCTCCGTAGCCGTAGCGGAAACTCCGGCCAAGGCCTACAACCCTCTGTTTATTTATGGAGGCGTAGGTCTGGGAAAAACCCATTTAATGCACGCCATCGGTCAGCACATTTCCCAGGTGGATCCGGAAAAACAAATTGTTTATATTTCTTCCGAGACCTTTACCAATGAACTGATCAACTCCATTAAGGATGATAAAAACGTAGAATTTCGAAACAAATACCGAAACATCGATATCCTGCTTATTGATGATATTCAGTTTATTGCGGGCAAAGAACGAACCCAGGAAGAATTTTTCCATACCTTTAATGCTCTGTACAATTCCAATAAACAGATTATTTTATCCAGCGACCGGCCCCCTAAGGAAATTCCAACCTTAGAGGATCGACTACGCTCCCGTTTTGAATGGGGACTGATCGCGGATATTCAGGCACCGGATTATGAAACACGCATTGCCATTCTTCGAAAAAAAGCCCAGCTTGAAGAAATTGAAGTACCCGATGACGTGATGCTCTTTATTGCAAAAAAAATCAAATCCAATATTCGTGAGCTGGAGGGGGCCTTAATCCGTATTTTGGCTTATTCCTCCTTAACCAACAGTCCCATTAATATTGAACTGGCCAGCGAAGCCCTTAAGGAAATTTTTTCTTCCAAACACCGGGAGTTGAATATTGACTATATTAAAGAAGTGGTGGCCAATAAGTTCAATATTAAAATAGAAGATTTGATTTCTAAAAAAAGAACCCGAATCATTGCTTATCCCAGACAAATTGCCATGTATTTATCCCGGGACTTAACGGATCTGTCCCTGCCCAAGATCGGAAAGGAATTCGGAGGCCGGGATCATACCACGGTTATGCATGCCTGTGACAAGGTTTCTACGGATATGAAAAACGATCCTACCTTAAAGGATAAAATTGATTCCATCGTCAATGAGTTAAAAAGCGATTGATTTCCACATCCCCCTGTTAGTTATATGTTATTATATTGTTAATAACTTTTGCCGCTTTTGAAGCCTGTTAGTATGTGTATAACTTTAAAAACTTATGCCCCGGTTTATGAACATGTGGATATCTTTGAAATGTTAAGGTTTAAGGCCTTATCCACAAACCCACAGGCCCTATTACTATTACTACTACATTTTATTATTATATTTAGGTTAAAAATCCAAAATTAAAGGAGGCTTTTATCCACACATGCATATTATCTGTGATCAAAAAAAACTGATGAAAAGTATCACCACGGTATTAAAAGGGATTTCAAACAAAAGCACCATGCCCGTACTGGAAGGCATCTACATGGAAGCAAAGGACAACCAGGTAAAGTTTATTGCAACGGATCTGGAACTGGGCATTGAAACCACCATTGAAACCCAGGTCATTGAAGAAGGTGTGATGGTTCTAAATGCCCGATTATTAAATGAGATTACCCGGAAACTGGGACATTCTCAAGTAGAAATGAGAATCAAGGAAGACGGAAAAGTGTTTATCAAATGTGAAAATTCGGAGTTTGATCTGGTCAGTTATGAAACCGAAGAATATCCGGAACTGCCCCAGGTGGAAAAGGACCAAACCGCAAAGATTCCCCGGGGACTGCTTAAAAATATGATTGAACAGACCACCTTTGCCGTAAGTCAGGATGAATCCCGGTTAATACTGACGGGAGGACTTTTGGAAATTGAAGAGGATACCTTAAGCATGGTGGCCTTGGACGGTTATCGGCTGGCCCTTCGAAAGGGAGAAATTAAAGGCAGTCAAAACCATAAAGTGGTCATTCCGGGAAAAACCTTAACCGAAGTGGGACGGATCATCGACGAAGACTTGGAAGAGGATTTGCAAATTCTCTTTACCGACAGTCATATTTTATTTGATCTTGGAAAAACCAAAATCATCTCCCGACTGCTGGAGGGACAGTTCATTGATTATAAGCAAATTCTTCCCGACGAGCATCGGGTAGCGGTGGAAGTTTCCCGTCAAAGTTTACTGCAAAGTATCGAAAGAGCCTCCCTATTGGCAAAGGAAGGGAACAACCGCTTAGTTAAATTTAAAATAGAAGATCATCAACTGCACATAAGCTCCAATTCCGAACATGGACAGGTACATGAACAAATGGAAATTGATCAGCAGGGGGATGATTTGGAAATTGCCTTTAATGCCAAATACTTAATTGATGCCCTGAAGGTTATCGAAGAAGAGGAAGTAAAGCTTCTGTTCACATCCAATGTCAGCCCGGGGATCATCACCTCAACGGAAAATGATCATTATACGTACTTAGTACTTCCCGTAAGACTTTCCAATAGTTAAAAAACCCTAAACCCAGCTTAAGCTGGGTTTATAAATTGTTACATAGTTGATAGGAGGGGAAAACGTGAAAATTACAATCAGTACAGAATATATTAAACTGGATCAGCTGTTAAAACATGCTGCGGTAGCTTCCACCGGGGGAGAGGCGAAGGCCATGATCAAAGAGGGGATGGTACTTCTGAACGGGGAAGTGGTAACCCAAAGAGGCAAAAAGATTTATCCCGGTGATCGGTTGAAAGTATTGGAAGAAGAGATTGAAGTGGAAACCTCTTAAAATATTCCCGGGGGGAAGTTTGCGATGCATATAGAAAAAATTCATCTAAGAAATTATCGGAATTATGAGACCTTAACCCTGGATTTTTCTTCGAAAATCAATGTTTTCATTGGGGAAAACGCTCAAGGGAAGACCAATTTGCTGGAGGCCATTTATTTTATGGCCATCGGTAAATCCTTTCGAACCTCAAAGGATGGGGATTTAATCGAAATTGATCAAGAGGGATCCTATGTTAAGCTCTTGTTATCGAAAAATAACGGTCAGGAAAAACGGATTGAAATCGGTCTGGATCGATTAAAAAACAAAAAATGCAAAATAAACGGGGTGCCCCTGGACAGGGTATCGGAGTTGTTGGGCACCCTGAATGTGGTTATCTTTTCTCCCGAGGATTTACAGATCATCAAACAGGGACCCAGTCAACGAAGAGATTTTATCGACGGAGATTTGTCCCAAATCACGCCGAAATACCATCATATCTTAGGCCAGTACCAAAAGATTTTAAAACAGCGGAACCAGGCATTAAAAATGAAGCAGTTTCGAAAGGTGGATTTGGATCCCTGGAACGGCCAGTTGGTTCAGTACGGCACGGAAATTATTCTGTATCGAAAAGAGTTCATCAAAGGACTCTCCATACTCACCCGGTTAATGCACCGAAAAATCACCCGGGAAAAAGAAAATCTGAAACTGATTTATGAAAGCAGTGTTCCCCTGGAAAAAGATCAAAGTCCCGAAACCATCAAAAATAATTTTTTGAGGTTGTTAAAAGACCTGGAAGAAGAAGAGGTGAAAAGAGGGATCAGCTTAATAGGCCCCCACCGGGATGATCTGGAATTTGAAATCAACGGGAAAAACGTGAAAAAGTTCGGCTCTCAGGGACAGCAAAGAACCACGGTGCTTTCGTTAAAAATGGCGGAACTGGAATTAATGAAAAAAGAAACCGGGGAATACCCGGTCCTTTTGCTGGACGACGTGATGAGTGAGCTGGATGAAAATCGGCA
>SKRE01000052.1 GCA_007118655.1 Clostridiales bacterium
ATAGGGTTTAATTGCCATAAAACCTTTAACGGGAGAGTAGTCCACCAAATCCGTCTTCTTAATAACATCCGTATACCATTGAGCAAAGTCCTGGTCCATCGGAGTAATTTCTTCTACAAACCCTTTTTTCTTTTTTCCCATTTTTTCACGCTCCATTATTTTTTTAACTATTTGATTAAAAAACACTCACCCCTAACCTATAGAGATGAGCGCTGTCCCATGCATTAAAGCTCATTCTATCCGATTATGCCCAGTCAGTCAAGTCTCCTATTCCGAGGGTTTACTGACGTTTTCAATGCTTGCAATCGCCATAGAGGAAATCCCTTCTTTTCTTCCTTCAAAGCCTAAGCCTTCTGTGGTTGTGGCTTTTATATTGATTTGCCCTTCCGTGACCCCTAAGGCCTCGGAAATATTTTTACGCATTTCACTTATAAAGGGAGCCATTTTAGGCTTTTCCGCAATAATGGTACCGTCAATATTATTGACCCGGTAACCTTCTTCGGTTAATAGCTGTCCCACATGCTGTAACAGGTTTATACTGCTTGCCCCTCGGTACTTGGGATCCGTATCGGGAAAGTGTTTTCCGATATCGCCCAGGGCCGCTGCTCCAAGCAAAGCATCTTTTATGGCATGCAACAGTACATCCGCATCGGAATGCCCTAACAGCCCTTTTTCGTAGGGAATTGTTACCCCTCCAATAATTAACGCTCTTCCTTGTTGGAATTTATGAACATCATATCCCATTCCCACTCTCATTAGATTACGTCCTTTCTTTACTGTTCATTCTTTTAATACATTTTTGAAATCCATTCTTTTATCCACATTGTATCTTCTTTCATTATAAGAGATTTACATTAAAAACAAAAGCCTAAAAGAAATTACCCCTTGGTTTTTCGTCTTTTCAAAATAACTTGACCAAATTCCAAATCTTCCGGCGTTGTGATTTTAATATTTTCATAGCTGCCTCTTATCATTTTCACCTTGATTCCCAAAGCTTCCACAAGCATGGCATCATCAGTAACGGATAAATTTTCTTTTTCTCTTTTTTGATGAGCCTCAAGGATGATCTCTTTTTTGAAAGTTTGAGGCGTCTGGACAAGCCATAAATTCTCCCTTTTCGGCGTACCTTCTACAAAACCTTCTTCATTGATGGTTTTGATGGTATCCTTAACCGGCATCCCGACGATGGAACAGCCGTAACCAACAGCGGATACGACGCTTTCATTTGTTATTTCATTGGTTACAAAGGGTCTTGCCCCGTCATGAATCAGAATCACTTCACTGTCTAGAGATACTGCCTTAATACCCTTGAATACGGAATGGTATCGTTCCTGTCCCCCTTCAACAATACTGCGCACCTTCGATAAATTGTATTTCTCTACAATACTTTCTCTGCAGAATTCCACTTCACCTTTTGCCACCACTATAATTATTTCATCTATTATTTCATGATTTTCAAAATGTATTAAGGTATGGGCTACTATGGGCTTGTCCCCTAAGTGGATATATTGTTTGTTATAGTCCCGCTCCATTCTTTTGCCTTTCCCTGCGGCAACGATAATAGCACTGACTTTTCCAGTGAACTCCTGTTTTTTAATGCCTTCTTCGTTTCCCATGACTTCTCCTCCTTCAATTTTGATAAGAAGCTGCGATGTTTGGGTATGTAAAAGCTCCTGCCCGCAATATGCTCCCTTGGAAAAAGGGACTCTTTATGAAATAAAGAACCCCTTTTACATACTGTACTTATGCGGATTTCCCTTGCATTTCTTTCGGTTTGGCGAAGATCATTCTCCCCGCTGCGGTTTGCAGTACACTGGTGACCAATACTTCAATGGTCTTTCCGATATATTTCCGACCGCTTTCCACAACAATCATGGTTCCGTCGTCGAGATAGGCCAGTCCCTGTCCCGACTCCTTACCATCCTTGATGACCGCTACTTCCATTTCTTCACCGGGAAGAACCACGGGTTTGACGGCGTTTGCCAGTTCGTTGATATTAAGAACGGGAACTCCTTGAAACTCCGCTACTTTGTTGAGATTATAGTCATTGGTTATGACTTTCCCTCCCAGCTGTTGTGCTAACTTCAAGAGTTTTACGTCCACCTCTAAATTTTCTTCATAGGCTTGTTCAAAGCCATGATCCAGAATAATCACTTCGATATTGAGTTCTTTTTGAATAATATTTAGAATATCCAGTCCTCTTCTTCCCCGATTACGTTTCAAAGATGCAGAAGAATCTGCCACATGGCGAAGTTCCTCGAGAACAAACTCCGGAATAATCAGTGGTCCTTCCAAAAATTCTGTTTTGCAAATGTCGGCAATCCGACCGTCAATAATAACACTGGTGTCTAAAATTTTCGGGCAGGGTTTGTGACTTTCATTTTTTATTTTTTCAATTTCTTTGTCACAATCCTTCTCACTGTCCAACCCCGCAAAAGAATTTAATATTGTTATATCCTGCCCTCTTTTAGTCGCGAGGCTTACCCCTAAATATCCTAAGAAAATTGCCACAAGTATGGAAAGAATTGTGCCGATAAAGGGTAAGGGGATATTCATTAATAATCTGCTGATAATATAAGCTATGATGAGTCCTACTACAAGTCCAATCGATCCAAAAATAATATCCGATGTGGGAACTTTTGATAATTCCCGTTCGATCCAGTTTGCCACCCCTCTGCCGAATTTAATGATTAATGGAGAAATCAAGAAAAATATAAGTCCGCCGGTAAATAAGGATACCGAATATCCCAAAACCATGTACCAGAAATTTTCCGTGATGCTTTCATAAAACTGGGCTCCGTTGTAAAAAAGAAGAACCCCCGATACTCCCCCCAGCAAGGCGAAAATCCACCTTACAATTTTGTTAACCATTCCTTCACCTCCTGATTTAGTTTTATTTATATATATTAATTTATTAATGCCTATATCCCGTATAAAACTCTATTATACCCCTTATCCCTTCCATTTAAACCGGTAAAATGTCGTTTTTTTAAAGGTCCATTTTTACTCAATCATTGCTTCTATATCTTCCAGTAAATCCTCTTTGTTCCTATCTGTAGCTAAAATCAATTCACTGAGCAGTACTTGTTTGGCATTTTGCATGATTTTTCTTTCCCCTGTGGATAGTGCTTTCTCTCGGTCTTTCAGCGTTAAATTTCTTACCACTTCTGCTACCTCGAAAATATCTCCCGTCTTTATTCGATCCATATTTGCCCGGTACCTTTTATTCCAATTCGCAGACATTTCTGTGATTTGCGCGGATAAAACAGCAAAAACCATCTCCACTTCTTTCTGATTGATGATTTCCCGAATTCCAATTTGATCCATACCGTCTAAAGGAATCATAACCTTCATATCATCCAGCGGCATTTTCATTATATAATATCGTCTTAACTCCCCAAGAATTTCCTTCTCTTCAATCGCTTCAATAACCCCTGCTCCATGAACAGGATAAACCACTTTATCACCAATAGTATACATATAATTTCCTCCAGATTCTCTATTTGCTCTCCTTTAAATTATACCCCATCCCACATGATGAGTCAAACAAACCAGATATTTTATCATAGGCTTTTTTCTCTGTCAATATTCTTTTTTGCCATCCTTTCCCGTGGTTTTCAATGGATACTCTTCTAAATAATCCCTCATTTCCATTGACAACCGGTTCTTCTAAAAAGTATAATAGACCTAACGATTACTAAACAAATCCGAGGGGTTGAAGATATGGATAAAAATTTTTCTTTAAGCGAGTTCCAATCATTAGTCGATGAAGTGCTGATTCGCCACAAGAGCATCCTTGATATTTTGAGCAAAGTGCAAGAAAGCAGTGCAAGAGTAAACCGTGCCGTTGCTAAAGCCAGTACCAGTTGCGGGTGCATTGAGATCCATGCCAAAAAACCTGAAGTGCCCGATGATGTTACTTTTTCCAAACTGAAATCTTATATGTCGGATCATGTAGAGGGTACCCTTTGCAATACCTGTGAAGAAAAAATCAAACAAGAGATTTCCAATAATCTGTTTTATTTGTTTGCTCTATGCAATACCTTTGACCTTGATACGGAAAAAATGACGGAGGATTATTATAAGCAATTAAAACTTCTTGGTAAATATGGACTGTTGTAATTAAATAATCACTTAAAAAAGCCAAAGGATATCTCCTTTGGCTTTTTTTATTGCTGTATGACCCTTCCTTTTGATCCTCTCGCCATTGTTGCGGCCCTTCAACTCATCGAATGATGGTTTGCACCGCCTCTCGCAAGGTATCCACCCCTAATAGATTCTCCGTGTTTTGATTTTTGGTTAATTTTCTCTTGTTTCTATTGGAAATCATCACCGACTCAAACCCCATCTTCATGCCTTCCTTAATCATTCTTTCTGCCTGGGCCACGGGTCTGATTTCTCCCGTAAGACTAATTTCTCCTATGGCCATCACTTTTCTTGAAGGCAGCTCCACCCCTTTTAAGCTGCTGTAAATACTGAGAGCCACCCCAAGATCATATGAGGTCCCTTCAAGTTTCAGTCCTCCAACCACATTCACATATACATCATAATTGGCCAGGGGAAGATTCAGCTTCTTTTCCAAGACGGCTATGATCAAATTCAGCCGGTTGTGATCAATCCCAACCGCAGTCCTTCGGGCAAAGCCGATATTATTTTCCGTGACTAAGGCTTGAATTTCCACGAGTAAGGGACGGGTTCCTTCCACGGTGGATACCACAATGGCTCCTTCGTTTTTTTCATTCAAAGTCTCCAAAAAAAGCTCCGATGGATTGAAGATTTCAATTAATCCTTCCTGTCGCATTTCAAACACGCCGATTTCACTGGTCGTTCCGAAACGATTTTTGAGGGCACGAAGTATTCTAAACTCCATGGTTCGTTCCCCTTCAAAGTGAAGCACCGCATCCACCATGTGTTCCAATACTCTGGGGCCCGCCAATTCCCCCTGTTTTGTTACATGGGCAACAATAAAGATCGGGATATTTGTGGTCTTAGCGATTCTCATCAGATTGTTCACACACTCTTTTACCTGGGAAACACTGCCGGGGGCCGAGGTTAAATCCTCCCGGTAAAGGGTTTGAATGGAGTCTACAATCAAAAACTTGGGTTCATAGGTGGTTATATATTCTTCCACGACCCCAATGTTGGTCTCGGAGACAATCAGTAAGTCCTCTTCCATGGCATCTAAACGTTCTGCCCGCATTTTGATTTGTTCCTCCGATTCTTCTCCCGATACGTAAAGAACTTTTCCGTAATGTTTTGCCATATTGCTGCTGCACTGCAGTATCAACGTGGACTTTCCGATTCCCGGTTCTCCGGAAATCAGACATAGGGATCCCTTTACAATCCCCCCTCCAAGGACTCGGTTCAGCTCTTCTATTCTTGTATCATAGCGGGAATACTCCCCGGAACTTACCGTTGTAATGCTTTGAGGTTTTTTGCTGGGTCCCGTGGTGGCCGAGCGTTTCGTTTCCTTTTTCGATGCCACCCGTTCTTCTTCAAAGGTATTCCATTCCTGACAACCGGGACATCTTCCCATCCACTTTGGACTCTCGTAGCCGCAGCTTGTGCAGCAAAATTTAGTTTTACTCTTTGCCATGTCATCGCTCCTAGGTTTGTCTGTTTTTTTCTATTATTAAATTTCCTTGATCTTCTTTAAGAATCA
This sequence comes from Clostridiales bacterium, assembly GCA_007118655.1. Taxonomy (GTDB): domain Bacteria; phylum Bacillota; class Clostridia; order Peptostreptococcales; family T1SED10-28; genus Isachenkonia. The sequence continues at coordinate 5,663 of SKRE01000052.1, forward strand.
CTTTATCTCCGGCTTTAACTTCATTTCCAAGAATCTCCTCGGAGATTTTATCCTCAATAAGCTTTTGTATGGCCCGCTTCAGAGGTCTTGCCCCAAACTCCGGATCATAGCCTTCCTTTGCGATGATCTCCATGGCCTCTGTTGTAACTTCCAAGGATATTCCAAGATCCCCCAAACGGTTTTGGACGTCCTTGACCATCAGCTTTACGATTTCGTTAATGTGTTTTTGCTCTAAGCTGTGGAATACGATGGTATCGTCAATACGATTTAAAAATTCCGGTCTAAAGGTTCGTCTGAGATCTTCCATTACATTCTTCTTCATGTTCTCATATTCACTTTGAACCCGGTCTTCATAATCAATGGCAAAACCTACGGTACTTTGCTTTTTGATCATTTGGGCTCCCACATTGGAAGTCATAATAATGACGGTATTTTTAAAATCCACGGTCTTTCCCTTTGCATCGGTTAACCGTCCGTCATCAAGAATCTGCAGGAGCACATTAAATACATCGGGGTGGGCTTTTTCGATTTCGTCAAAGAGAAT
>SKRE01000182.1 GCA_007118655.1 Clostridiales bacterium
AGCGTCCGGAAGTGGCTTTAGAAAATTGTATCCGCTGTTACTGCTGTCAGGAACTTTGTCCGGAGAGAGCCGTCACAATTCACCGGCCCTGGCTGCTAAGAACCATGAGTAAATTTTAGGACTCCCCTTCAACTCTCACAACTAAGGTTTCGAATTTTCTCGGTTATATAGATAAAATCCCGTCTGTAGACTTATTATAATGAGTCTTTTAGACGGTTTTTTATAGCTTCCTCTCTCTAAAACACCCTTTTCAGTACTGTAGAAACAGCAATGTAAAAATTGCTGTCTCGCTTGTTATTCAAAGCATTTGATGATATTGCACAATTATCAGAATAGTGTTACTATTAAAATAAATATAGTAATGGGAGTTGAGTCAACGATGGATAAAAAACTACGTTATGGAATGCTCGGGGGAATTCTCGGTCTACTGCTTGGACTCTTTGGTGGTGCTTGTTTAGGTATGGTTATTGGCGGAACCTTCTTTGGATGGTTAGAATTTTCAAACTACCCCACCTTAACAGGATACGAGTTGGGTACCTATATCGGGGCAGCACTTGGCCTATTGATTGCAATACCTGTTGGAGTTTTGTTTGCTCTTCGACTCATGAAAAAGTCGGATAAAAGCCGAAAGATTTCAAAGACAAATAACTTAGGCTAAAAAAGGAGAGGATGAGTATGACGGTTCAGTTTCGAAACCTGATATTTGAAGGTGGCGGAGTAAAAGGTATTGCCTATGTCGGTGCTATGCAGGTACTGGATCAACGGGGACTCCTAGACCATATTGACCGCGTCGGGGGCGCCAGTGCCGGTGCCATTAACGCGTTAATTTATGCTCTGGGTTATGATATTCCAACACAACGGGAAATACTGGATTCCACGGATTTTAAAGCTTTCATGGATAACTCCTTTGGCTATATTCGAGATTTCAAGCGGCTGTGGTTTGAGTTTGGATGGAACAAAGGGGATTTTTTCAGTGGGTGGGTAGGAGACTTGGTCAAGGACCGACTGGGAAATGCTCAGGCCACCTTTCAAGATTTAAAAGATGCGGGGCATCCGGATTTATATGTAATCGGCACCAATTTATCCACAGGCTACTCCGAAGTCTTTTCTGTTGAACGGGTGCCGGATATGCCTTTGGTAACAGCGCTTCGTATCAGCATGTCCATCCCCTTATTCTTTCGCGCCAAACGTTACGGCAAACGGGAAGACGTGTATGTGGATGGAGGCGTTATGATGAACTATCCCGTGAAAATTTTTGATCGGCAGAAATATATCGATATGCAAACCGAACAAGCAGCAGCCCGTTTTGTGGAGTATTACAACAAGGAAAATGCCCGCTTTCTTTTGGAACGCCCGGGAAGCAGTCCCTACGTATACAATCGTCAGACCCTGGGGATTCGACTGGACACCCAGGAAGAGATCGGATTATTTCGCTACAATGAACCCCCAAAAGGGAATAAAATAAACACCTTTCCGAGTTATGCCCGGGCACTGATCGGAGCATTAATGCAGGTGCAGGAAAACAAGCATCTTCATAGTGATGACTGGCAGCGCACGTTATACATTAACACCTTAGATGTGAAAACTACGGATTTTGATTTGTCCGAGGAGAAAAAACAAGCCCTTATTCTACAAGGTATCGAAGGTGCGGAAAATTTCTTCAAGTGGTTTGAAGATCCCAGGGAGAACCCGGTGAATCGAATCATCTAAAGAATGATTTAGAACTTTGAATTTCTAACCCTTTTTCATCCACCCACATTTGCTGAAAAGGTTATGCTCCCCCATATCTTCCAATGAAGGGGGGAGCCTCTTTTTTTTATGCTAATTTCTATTTCGGTATAAGATTTTCCGACCAGTATCATCTTTCGCATCTCTTCACGATAGACTTTAATAATTCTCTTTTATAATCCCTCCTGTTCCTTAGATCACATGATAGTGTTCGGCGATTCTTGTATATAATTCTATCCCATACAACAACACTTCTTCATCAAAATTAAACTGAGAAGAATGCAAGGGATACGTAAAGCCCTTTGCATCGTTTTTAATCCCCAGCATGAGGAACAAACCCGGCATTTCCCTTTGGTAAAAGGAAAAATCCTCAGTGATTGTCATGGGTTTCATTTCGATGAACTCCGTTGGATCCGTCAATGCGACAAAATCTTCGTATAACTCCGTATCGTTGACAACCGGGGGGCAAAAATCAATAAAGTCCGTATCGATCTTTACATCATACATAGCTTCCAGGCCTTGATTGATTTTTACAACTCTTTGCTTTACGAACTCGTATATATCCAAATCAAAGGTTCGCAAGGTGCCCTCCAGCTTCACATTTTCTGCGATTAGATTTCTAACGGTTCCTCCATTGATTTTACCAATGGTTAGTACCGCAGATTCGAGAGGATCAACGTTCCGGCTAATAATACTTTGGTAGCTGTTTACTAACTGGGAAGCTATAAATATGGCATCTATTCCATTTTGCGGCTGTGCTCCATGACAACCCTTTCCTTCAATGAATATGTTGAATTCTATGGTTTGCGCCATAAATGGTCCCGCCTTTGAGCCTACCTGTCCTTCCGGAATTTCCGGTTGCAGATGAAATCCGAAAATGGATTCGATATTGTACTTTTTGAAGTTTTCGTCCTTCAGAACCACCTCTGCTCCCCCGGCATTTTCCTCTCCCGGTTGAAACAATAAAACAATACTTCTTTTAATCTCCCGGATCTCTGCCAGATACGTTGCAAACCCCAGCAGCATCGTCATATGACCGTCATGACCGCAGGCATGCATGTATCCATTTGTAGACGCAAAATCAAGGCCGGTCTTTTCTTCTCCTTCCAAGGCATCCATATCGGCTCTAAAGCAAATCGGTCGTTCATTGCTTGTGCCTTTTCTAAAGGCTAATACCCCGGTTTTTGCCACTCTTTCCACTTGATAGCCTAAAGCCGTGAGCTTATTTAAGATGTACTCTGAGGTTTTATATTCCTCAAAAGCAGGCTCCGGTATTCGATGAAGATCCCGTCTTGTTTCAATCATATCCTCCTTTAGATCTTTTATTTTCATTTGATCGCCTCCAACTAAAACTTTAATTTCCAAAGGGTGCCGCGGAAAATACGTGTTTTAAACTTCCACTTCAGCTCCCAGACCTTTCTTTTCTGCATTATCCAAAGCATATTTCGCGGTAATCAAATCTTGTATTGCCAATCCGCTGGTATCGAAAATCGTCACATCTTCATCGGTCAATCGTCCATTTATTTTTCCTTCGATCAAATCCCCGATTTCACCAATGATATCCTCCTTATGAATCACTTCTCTTTTAATGGCTGTCTCGGTTTCTCCCACACGAATCGATTGATTCAGATCATCCACAAAAACCCGTGCCAATCCAAAAATTTCTTCGTCAATTTCCTGTTTTCCTTCCATATCAGACCCGATACAATTGATATGGGTTCCGACTTTGATCCAATCTTTTTTGATCATCGGTTCCTTCGAAGGGGTTGCCGTGATGATAATATCCGCTTCCTTTGCGGCTTTTTCAATGTTGTTGACTGTTTGAAAATCCACAGCATACCTTCTTTTGATCTCACGATAGTCTTCACTATTTTCTTTGAACTTTTTTAAAAAATCCCTGTTCAGTGTGTCTTTAATTGTCTCTACAAACTTTTCCGCCCTTTCAGGAGATCGGGGGTTAAAGACGGATACGGTTTTAATCTCACTCAACACCGATAAACTGGCCGCCAGTTGAAATAGAGCTTGATTTCCCGTCCCGATCATCAGCAGGTTTTTCGAATTCTTTCTTGCAAGATATTTTATGCCAATGGCACCGGCGGCTCCGGTCCTGATGGATGTGATATAAGATGCATCCAATAATCCCAAAGGTCTACCGGTATTTCCTTCAAAAATCATCATCGAGCCCAGCAGCGCCGGAAGTCCTTTTTCCGGATTTTCGCCGAACCATGAAACCTGCTTGAACCCGTAAAGGTTTGCTCCTTTTAAATACCCTGCCTTAATGTCCATATCCCCGTTCCCGGACTCAAATTCATGAAATATCATGGGAAACACCTCGGCTTCATTTCTTGCCTTGGATATATAGGCTTCTTCTACCCCTTGGATTACATTTCTTACGTCCAGAATGTTTTCTATCTCTTCTCTACGCAAAACCTTTATTTTAAACATGGCCTCAGCTCCCTATTATTTGTAGCGATTATAAATCCTGCTCACATCAATAAAAATTGTACCATTTTTTAATATTTTTTTGAAATTTCCATCAATTCAGCTCCACTTTGCGACTCCTCTTAAATATGCTTTTTCCACAAAGGACGGATAATTGTCCTCCCCCGTTTATGCGGAGGACAATTACTCCGTCCTCTGTCCCCATTATTTTAGATAATGATCAAACCAATCGGTTATTTCTTTTAACCGCCGAACCCGGTGCTTCGGCTTTCCACTTCGGCTAAGCTCGTGATTCTCACCTCTAAACATGCACATTCTTGCTTCTACTCCATGGTACTTTAATGCGGTATACATTTGTATCCCTTCCACAACCCAGCAGCGATAATCCTCTTCCGAGTGGATGAACAGGGTCGGGGTCTTCACTTTATCAGCATGTTTTAAGGGAGACTGTTCCCATAATTTATCCGGATCCTCCCAGGGAGTGGTCTGGTTTTGATCCTCAACGAAAAAGTATCCGATATCCGTTGTATTGAATTTCGAAAACCAATTGGCAATACTTCTCTGGGAGACCGCAGCCTTGAACCGGTGGGTGTGGCCGATGATCCAGTTGGTCATAAAGCCGCCGTAGGATCCGCCCGTTACTCCCACTCGTTTTTCGTCTATGAAGTCGTATTTATCCAATACTGCATCGGTAAAATTCATAATATCCTTATAATCAATCGTTCCGTATTTTCCTCGAATGTCGGCAAAAGCGTTGCCCTTACCGTCACTTCCTCGGGGGTTGCAGAAAAAGACTGCATAGCCTTCACCGGTCCAGTATTGCATTTCATGGAAAAAATTCTCTCCGTAGGCGGTTTTCGGTCCCCCGTGGATATTTAGTATCGCCGGATACTTTTTATTTTCATCGAAGTTTACCGGTCTCATCACCCATCCGTCTATTTCAATCCCTTTATCGGTTTTCACCTTTAATGCTTCCGGCTTACTCAGTTCCCGCTCTTCTTTTACCCATTGGTTAAAGGATGTTAGTACTTTTTCTTGTCCGTCTTTAATTTCATATAACTCTTGAAGCTCGAGACCCCGTAGGCCAATGAACAACAGAGAATTGCTTTTAATCGAGTAGTCGTCCACACTTCCTGTGGTTTCAATAACCCGTTCAATATTTCCCTCTATGTCGATTTTATTTAAATAGGAGCTGTATCCTTCCGTAGTGGTAAAATAAAGAAAGCCTCCTTCTTTTTGAATAGTCCCGGCCAAAGAGCCGCCGTATCTACAATCGGAACCCACCGAGCATCCTATGCTTCGGTCGAAGTCCGGTGTTAAAATTTTTCTGGATTTCTCATTAATATCTATGAGATGAAACTGGGGATTTTCATTGAGTCCATAGGTCTTTTGATCTTTCCCGGTAGAGATGATTTGGGTGTCGGACATAAAATTTACGTATCCATAGCTGAAGTCCTCATCGGGACTGACCTTTGTTGCTTCCTTCGAGTTTAAATCCAAAATATACACTTCATTGGCAAGCAGCATTTTATCTCTATAGGTATTCGCCGTATATACCACCCGGGTTTTGTCATCGTTTAAATTGAAGTCTCCCACATTGGTATATTCATCGGTTAACTCCTCTGTTTTTTCCGTACCCCGATGATATAGATAAAGTCGATTTCGATCTTTGTTGGAAAAACCTTTTCCATTGGACCAGAAGGGGATCTCGTCTAAAACCTCATAATCCTTCTCATCTTTTCTTTTTTTTAACTCCTTTTTCTTTTCCTCTCCACTAAGTTTGCTTAAATCCTTCATGGATGGATTGTCCTGCGCGGTAAAAATATAGGTGTCTTTATCGATCTCTTTAATTTGACTCACTTTTTTGGGAATTCTAAATTCTTTTTTCCCTTCTCCACCATGGATATTCAGTTTATAATACTGGGTAAACTCCTCACCCTCTTCCTGTTTTTCCCGGTCTTTTTGATCTCGGATTGCGGGGAATAGAATATGTTCATTATCCTCCAGCCAAATATAATTAC
>SKRE01000079.1 GCA_007118655.1 Clostridiales bacterium
AGCGGTAAGGCTTTAGGATTTTTAGGCAGAAACGGAGCCGGAAAAACCACCACCCTTAGAATTTTAATGAACTTGTTTAAGCAAAACAAAGGAGAAATCCTGCTGGACGGCAAAAAGTTTGCAGTCAATGATCATCAGGTGGGTTATCTTCCGGAAGAGCGAGGACTGTATCCTAAAAAGAAGGTCATAGAACAGCTGGTTTACTTTGGGGAATTGAGAGGTCTCAGTCGGAAAATAGCGACGAAAAATGCGGACAGATGGATGGAAAGGCTGGGAGTAACGGAATATCGCAGCAAAAAACTGGAATCCCTGTCAAAAGGAAATCAGCAAAAGGTTCAATTGGCGGAGACTTTTATTTGTGATCCGGATATTGTGGTTTTGGATGAACCTTTCAGTGGACTAGACCCGGTGAATGCTCAAATATTAAAGGATATTATTCGGGAGCAGATCGAAAATAAAAAACTGGTGATATTTTCCAGTCATCAAATGGGCTATATTGAAGAGTTTTGCAAGGATATCGCGCTGATTCATCATGGGGAAATCGTGTTAAAGGGAAATTTAAAGGAGATTAAGCGGACCTACGGAATGAATCGTCTGACCCTAAAAGATGGAGTCCGTACTAAAGAAGAGGTAAAAGAGATAATTGAAAGTCGCCTGGCAGCCATTATCCGATCCGTAGAAATTAGAAAGGATCAATTGATTCTTGAGCTGCAAACGGGAAAGGAAAAACAGGATTTTTTACAGGAAGCCTTAAACTTAGGGCTGGATATCGAAGGATTTTCAGTGTATGAACCGAGTCTGGAGGACATATTTGTAGAAACGGCAGGTGATATCGCATGAGAAATCTCTGGATTGTATTGAAATTTGAAGTATTAAACTTCTATAAAAATAAAAGTTTTATTATTGCTTCGGCGATCATTTGCGGACTCTTAATTATAGGAATGTCCATACCCACCATTCAGAATGCTTTTTTCAGCTCTTCAGAGGATGCTTCCGGAGATGAAGATCAAACCGGTCAGAGCTTCGGATTCATCAACAGTGTTGAAGAGGAAGTGGATAGTGAAACCCTGGAAACGATCTTTACGGGTGGGGAATTACAAGCGTTCGATGATCGGGAAGCCTTAGATACAGCGGTGCAGGATGGAGACATAGCCGCGGGTTTTATAATTGTTTCCCCTACGGAGTATCAGCATGTCATTCAGAATAATGAAATGACGGGCTCAACCCATTTTATGTTTGAGGAAGCTTTCCGGGAAACCTATCGGATAACCGGCTTTGAGTCCTTGGGAATCGAATATGAAACCGTGCAGGAGTTAGTACACGCCCCGATACAGCGTGATACAGTAGTGCTTGGAACCGACAGTGCTGCAAACTATCTATATACCTATATATTAGTCTTTGGGCTGTATTTTGTGATTATTGTGTATGGACAATTAGTGGCAACCTCTGTGGCCAGTGAAAAGAGTAACCGGGCTATGGAGGTACTGGTAACCAGTACCAGTACGGAGAATTTGATTTTTGGAAAAGTATTCGGAGGGGCGATCGCAGGGGCCAGTCAGTTAGCCCTGATTATTGCCACGGCTATGATTGCTTATCGAGCCAACAGCAGTGCCTGGGACGGAGGATTGGACTTTATTTTTGACATCCCCCTTAGGGTTCTGGGAAGTTTTGCGGCCTTTGGGATCCTGGGCTATCTTTTCTTTTTATTCCTGTTTGGGGCTTTAGGAGCCTTGGTATCGAGAACCGAAGATGTAAGCACCAGTGTCACACCGATTACAATTATATTTGTCGCCGTATTTGCAGTATCGGTAATGGGAATGCAAAATACGGAGGGAATGCTGTTGAGGGTTGCCTCATTTATCCCCTTTAGCTCTTTTATGGCGATGTTTGTTCGGGTTTCCATGGGTTCTGTGACCAATGTGGAAGTTGCCCTCTCTTTAGGGATTCTACTGGCCACCACTTTAGTTACCGGATGGCTGGCATCAAAGATTTATCGAATGGGAACCTTAATGTACGGCAATCCTGTGAAAATCACAAAGGTATTTAAAATGCTTTTCCGTTCAAATGAGGTATAAAACCCTTCTAAAATAAAGAGAACAGAGGAGACAGAGGACGGCAGAGCGGACAGAGGGACGGAGAAATTGTCCTCTCGCTGATGGCAGTGAACGACTAAATGGCAGTGACTCCTTTCGAACGGCAGTGATTCCTTCCGATTCCCTAGCTCTACACAGCTGTTCCTGAGATAAGAGCACTTATTTACTATCCCATAGGATATGTAGATAAAGTGTTCTTTTTTTTATGAAGAAATTATTTTCAATGGATGAAATACGGGTATATAATTGCAAAATCAGTAATAAAAGAGGAGCTTGGAAAGAAAAGTGATTGTTAAGGGGAGTGAAATGATGAATATTAAAAAAACAGTTGGTGAAGCAGCAGTAGAATTAATTGAGGACGGTATGACTGTGGGACTCGGTACCGGTTCAACGGCTTACTGGGCGATCGCAAAAATTGGAGAGCGAGTAAAAAAAGGACTGAATATAAGTGCCATTGCCACATCTAAAGAATCTGAAGTTTTCGCGAGGGAGTTGAATATCCCGATGGTGACCTTCTCGGAGATTAATGAAATCGATATAACCATTGACGGTGCAGATGAGGTGGATCCGGATTTGAACATGATAAAAGGGGGAGGCGGCGCTTTGCTTAGAGAAAAAATCATTGCAACGGCCAGTGAAAAGCTAATTGTTATTGTAGACGATACCAAGCTGGTTAAACAGTTAGGAGCCTTTCCGTTGCCTGTAGAAGTGATCCCATTCGGCATAGAAAGCACGAGAGCTAAAATAGAAAAATTAGGATGCAAAACTGAATTACGTTTGAGCGATAAAACCAAAGAATTTATAACGGATAACGGCAACTACATCCTGGACTGCGAATTTCCTATGATAAAGAATCCGGAGAAGACCAGTCAAGAACTTAATGGAATCCCCGGGGTGGTAGACAATGGATTGTTCATCGGTTTAGCCCACAGGGTTTTTGTCGGGAGACAAAACGGAAGTGTGAATATCATACAAAAGTAGACGGCTCAATTGAAAAAAGATAAAGATATAAGCTGACATTAGTTAGATAAACAGCAAGATGATTAAAGATATAATTTGATAATATTGAAAAGGGTGTTTGGCGGGACAGCCCTGGAGAGTTCATTGTCAAATAACCTGTGCAAGGAGGAGAAGTGATGGTCGCTAAAACCCGTAAAAAGGCTATAAGCAGGGGCAAGGCCCTTAAAAATTTCAAGGGGCTGATGGGTCCTGCAACTAAAGTTATCGCAGCCCGTTTCGGCAAGGATTTTGCTGTAGAAGTAGAGAAAACTACGTTAAAAGAATTTGAAGCCTTAATTCCTAGGATCCCTTATATCGGCGGAAGAAAAAACATGTTAAGCGATATGCCGGTTAGGTCTGGGGTAATCCTTGCACTCTACCGGGCGTTAGAGAAAAAAGGAGTACCATTAGTGGAATTCGGCAAGATTTTAGAAGAAATAACAACGGCTTATATGAACCGTTACCCCGCACCGGTACGCAAGATGGCAGGAAAACTCTGGATGAGCGCCTTTTTCCGAAGACAGCTAATGAAACAAGCAAATATGTCCCAAAAACGTAATTACGATGAGGACTTTGTTTATGAAATTATACCCGGTGATGGTAAATATAAATGGGGAATCGACTATACGGAATGCGGGATAGTAAAATTTTTTAAAAAACAGGATGAAGAAGAATTGGCTAAATACGCCTGCATATTAGATTATCTGATGTTTCCGGCGATCGGTGTGGAATTAAAGCGTTCAGGAACCATTGCAGAGGGATGCCGAAGGTGCGATTTCAGATTCCGATAGGATAGACTAGGGAAAAATTAGCCTCAGAATTGATTCAAAGACAAAAAAGCGTTACAATAAAATAAACACACAATACCCTATAAGAATACTATGGATTAAGAAGGAGGCATTCAAATTAATGAAAAAGATCTACATTATACACGAAAATGATGCATGGACCGCACCCTTAAAAAGACATTTAGAAGATTTAGGCCTGCCCTATGAGGACTGGTTTTTGGATGAAGGAATTTTGGACTTGTCTAAGGAACCGCCCCAGGGAATATTTTATAATCGCATGAGCGCTTCATCCCATACCCGAGGTCATCGCTATGCGCCGGAATACACCGCAGCGGTCCTGGCCTGGTTACAACGTAAGGGTCGAAAAGTGATCAACACAGAGGATGCTCTAAGGCTGGAAGTCAGCAAAGTTGCCCAGTACGCATCCCTAAACGCCCATGGGATAAAAACACCCAAAACCATTGCAGCAATAGGAAGAGATGAAATCGTAAAAGCGGCAGAGGGATTTATCCCCCCTTTTATCACAAAGCATAATCGCGCAGGGAAAGGCCTCGGTGTTCAATTATTTCAAAATATTGAGGCCTTAGAGGAATATGTGAAGGGAGCAAGCTTTGAAGTGCCCATCGACGGGATCACGTTAATACAGCAATATATTCAGTCGCCGGAGCCTTATATTACCCGGTGCGAATTTATCGGCGGCAAGTTTTTCTATGCGGTTCGTGTGGATACCTCCGAGGGCTTTGAATTATGCCCCGCAGATGTTTGCCAAATTGGAGATGCGGCCTGCCCGGTAGGCGAGGTGGAAAAACCGAAGTTTGAAGTGATCGAAGGATTTACCACTCCGGTCTTGGAAAACTATGAAGCCTTTTTAAAGAACAATAGTATTCACATCGCCGGCATTGAATTTATTACTGACAAAGATGGAGGCATTTACACCTATGATGTTAACACCAACACCAATTATAATCCTGATGCGGAAGAAGTGGCAGGAAAATACGGTATGCTGGAAATCGCAAAATACCTGGGAGAAGAGCTCAAAAAGGTGGATTAGAAATTTTAATGATGACAGATTTTGCAAATATATTTTAAGACGGAGGGAGGCACAATGAAAATCGCACTGGTAGTGTTTGATGGGCTGACATTTCTGGATTTTGTCGGATTTTACGATGTAATCACCAGGTTAAAGGAAATTGAACCGAAGAATGAATCGATTAAAGATCTTGACTGGGACATCTGCGGCTTAACAGCAGAAGTTACCGATGGCCTTGGTTTGACGGTAAAGGTTAATCGTGTTAAGCCTGATTTGTCCAAATACGACATGCTATTTGTTCCCGGAGGTCTCGGCACACGGGAACTGAAAAATATTAAAGAATTTATTGAGTGGATTAAAGGGGCAAAAAATGCAGCATACAAGATATCCGTATGCACAGGGTCACTAATTCTCGGTGCGGCAGGATTTTTGGAAGATAGAAAAGCGACTACCCATCCGTTAGCCTATGATTTGTTAGAACCTTATTGTAAAGAAGTGGTCCGAACGAGAATTGTAAAGGACGGCAACATTATTACCGGCGGCGGAGTTTCGACTTCTATTGATCTTGGGCTTTGCGTAGCGGATCAATTAGTAGGCAGGGAAGAGGTTGAAAAGATTAAAAAGAGGATGGATTATCCATATTCAAATTCAGAGATTGTTGTTGTGTAGCAAACTAAGAAATTAGTAAAGAGAAGTACGATTTCCCACTTTATAGTAAATAATAATAAAACATCTAAAAGCCCTTGACCGAAACGGTCAAGGGCTTTTAGGATGAAAAATTAATTGTTTATAGAAAACTGTATTGATCAAACATAGAAATCGGGCACTGATCTACTTCAGTTCGATATAGAAAACATCCATTTGTCCAGTAGCTTCGTCAAAAATGATTAGCTCATAGACGCCGGAATCCATACCTTTGGTATGCCAGTTTACTTGCCACGTACCAGTATTTATGTTGTAACTTAAGCTGCTGTTTCCAGGGGTGTTGATATCATAAGCGTCATCTTCCGAATCAATTTGGCGGTACTGAACTTGAAGTAAGAAGTCGGAGCTGTCTACCACATCTCCATTGGCATCAACATACGCCCACTTAAGAGGAATTGCCCGGCCGGTCTTAAAGCAAATAATCTCATCATCGGATCCTGTCGGGAATAGTCCTTGGATGCCGTAGGAAATGCTGAAAGTACCTTCAACAAAGTCCATGTCGTAGTTTTCACCTAAACTTAAGTCACCTTGGTAAAGGGTATATTCTCCAACAGCTTCGCCGGGTTCTCGTAAC
>SKRE01000105.1 GCA_007118655.1 Clostridiales bacterium
TCCTTTGAATTCACCGGGAATAATTTTCGTAAGGTCATGACCCAGTACCATTCCCACGGCTTTTTCAGTTTTTATCATTTTCATAGAGTTTATTCCTTTCCACAATCGGAATTATTGTCAACTACGAGTTATTGTACCATAATTCTTTAGAGTCTGTCTTCTATACTATCGATTCTTATTTTGTTGTTTATTTCATGTGGTACTTCGTTTCTCCCTACGTTTTCATTACTTTAATATCACCAGTTATCTGATAATACATTGTTTTCGTATTTAGCAGTTTTATTGATTCTTCACTCTTCTTAAGGACTTTTTCATATTCTCCCGCTTTTCACAGCTTTTACAGAGGGGAGGTTTTTTTATCGAATCCCTCTGGACTACTTTGGCTTGACGACATCCGGGGCAAGGGATCAGATCCATTTTTTTAAGAAGGATTTCTTCTTTTAAGTGATTCAGTTTTATCGGAGCCCATTTCATGGCTACCTTTGGACAAACCTGACTGCAAAGTTTGCAATTTGTGCAAAGACTGCTGCGATAAAGCAGACGGACTTCCTTTCTATCCCGTGTAAGCTCTAACGCCTGTGAGGGACATACCGAAGTGCAGATGCCGCATCCGTCACAGGTGTCTCCCACCTGCCAGGCGGTAAATAGAGGCGTTGTGATCTCTACATCCATGATTTCCGGTGACTTTTTCTCTAGTAAACAAAGGTTTTTTATCAGCAGTTCCCGCAGGGGAAAGACCTCGTCCCCATGGGATAAGGTATCCCTGGCCATGTCCATGCCCAGATTCAAAGAACCGTTTTTCATTTCTTCAAAGAGTGCTCTTCGAGACATTCGTTCTTCCGGTTCTTCGGGAAGTTCCTCCGCCGCGTTAATAACTTTTGTATTCGGCTCCAAATTTAGACTGCAGAGTAAGTCCTCGGCTATCTTTAAGGACTCGTAGAATATTTGATGTTCTTTTGGGATTTCACATTTGCTACAGGGTGCCCGGTTAAATTCCAAAGACTTATCCGGGGCTAACAGCAATACTAAACTTAAATATTCGGGGCTCAAACCGTTTAAACAGGGATAAGAAATATTCCCTTCACTTTTTTCCTCCATGCATCCGATAAGAACCCGGGATTTCTTTTGGATCGCCTTAATGTTTTTCTCCTCGGAAAACTCCATGGTATCAATTCCGTCGGTGGGACATTGAACTCCGCAGATTCCACATCCCCGACAAGAAGATTCCTCAATTACAACACCTTTTCCCGAGATGGCAATAGCCCCCTGGGGGCAGTGGTCTGCACAGCGGGAGCAGGGACTTTTTTGACTTCGGTAATTTATGCACTTCTCCTTATTTACCGTGGAGTAATGCTCCTTAAAGATCTTTTTGAAAAAGTATTTTGCCAGCATGCCCTTCCCTCCTTTTCTGCAGTATCAACCGGATCTAGTTTCGTTTTATTTCTTCAAACTCCAACTTTACCTGCTTTAAGTTTTCCATAACTTCAAATCGAACAAACTCCTCAGTAATTTTTCCCAGGTTTTGATAATACAAGGTATCGCCATTTTTGATAAGATTTTGTGTAAAGGGTCTTACCCAGCTTCCCAAATGGTTTTGTAAAAACTTCTCCTGAAGCTCCAGGAATTTTTCACATTTATTTAACACTTCTTCTCTGTTACAATCCTCTTTTTCTTTTAACTCCGAAAGGTCTTTGACCACCTCGCTGATCAGATAGGACATAAATTCCAGTTCCGTACGGATGTGATCCGGAGGCTCTTTAAAATCATCGGATTTTTTAAGTCCCGCCGCCTGATAAAAACGAACCGCATCCCGGGTAGAAGGTCCCATAATCTGACCTTTTTCCTCTAAATACAGGGATCCGTAAGGGGGGGCCAACAGGGTTTTCGGACCAACAAATAGTTTGAGATGATCCCGTCGCACCTTCTCTAATCCTTCTTCCTTTCCCATATTCCCAATCATTTCCTCAATCAGTTTCTTGGTTTCTATACTTACTAATGGAAGAAGCTCTAGAAGATGTTCTAATATCTGTTTTTCTTTTTCGGCTTCTTCTGGAAGCTTATAGGCTTCCGAGAGCAGTTGATAAATTATTCCGCGATACTCTTCATGGGCTAAAAAGTTCTCCATCGGTGATCCTCCTCAGTTTGCCAGTATTTCTTTACATCCATAGACCCAAAGGCAGGAGCTCTGTCTTCGGGTCTTTACATGCTTTTTTAAAAAACTGTATTTTTTATTCTTTTACATCGTATTTTTTAATGTAATACACTTTAGGATTGGTTCCCTCTTCAGGCTTCAGCACAAAATGATCATTTTCTGCCAGCAGTCGGCTTACTTCACTGTCGGGATCGTCTAGATCTCCAAAGGTTCTCGCAACAGCGGGACAAGCTACCACACAGTAGGGATCCTCACCGTTGTATACCCGGTGGTCGCAGAAAGTACACTTTTCCACTTTATTCGCTCGTCGGACCCCGGCATAAGTCGCCGCCCGATCCGGGTTGTAATAGGGGAAGTGCTCCCCGCCGACCCGTTCCGTAACTTCTGCACCTTCTCCTTCCCGGTATCGCTGGAAAGGCTCTTCTTCGTTATAATAAATCACTCCGTATGGACAGGCGTTTTCACAGGCTCTGCAGCCGATACAAACCTCTTCGTCATGCATAACAATTCCGTCTGCCTTTTGATACATGGATTTCGGAGTGGTGGGACACGCCGCTTCACAGGGCGGATTCTCACAGTGATTGCATAGGGTGGAAATGTAGTTCTGTCTTATATCCGGGAAACTTCCCGTGGTTTCCATAATATAATGGGACCAGAATTTTCCGTCCCCGACGTTATTCTCATTTTTACAGGCAATGGAGCATGCTGCACAGCCCATACATCGCTCTTGATTGATTACCATAGCATATTTCGCCAATTTTTACACCTCCGTCTAATGTCTTAAGCTCGTTCTATATTCACTCTAAAACTTCCGTAGAAAGCCGTGGATCCGCTAAGCCGTTCATATTCCGCTCCGAGAAGATCATTGTTGTTACTGCCTCTTGCCTTTCGACCTTCATAGTCTTCGGCGGCTACATGACCCATGGCCCAGTGCCCTTGACCGAAGTTCTTTTGTACCGTACCCGGTCGTAATGCGATCCAGGTTTTCAGGGTTGCGGTGGCTTCACCGCTAGGGGAGGTGATCTTTACCATGTCTCCGTCTTCCAAACCTAAACGATCGGCGTCTTCCGGATTCATTTTAATGGAGTCGCCCCACTTGATGTCTCCCGGGTCCACATCCTTGAAGTCCTGGAACCATGAACAGTTGGAAGATCGTCCTTCTCTGGCCAGTCTCGCTTTGGCATCCACAAAGGTAAATGGATAGGCACTCTCTTCTCCCAGCATAAAGGGTTCTTCATAGTGGGGAACAAAGGCTCGCTCTCCGGTTACGTCATAATTACAGGTTGCAAGAATATCATCGATATCCGTCTCATGCTTGTCCGCATGTTCCTGCAGAGCATTTTTAAGGGTTTCACTGTAAAATTCGAATTTGCCCGTTGCGGTAGGCATATTGCTCCAAAGCTTTCGGAATTCATAGGCGTCGGAGTTCCAAATTCCCGCATCTAGAAACTCATCCCAGCTGTTGTATTTTGTACCTTGATTTTCTGTTTCCTCATATTTTACAGGATTCCAAATAGGCTCCGTCAAAATTTTAAAGCAGTTGGTCTCAAGCTCCATACCATCAGTGGGTTCTGCTCCGGTTTCAGGATCTGAAAAGGTTTTCAAGTAATCCATTAAATTGCTGAACCCTTTTTCTTCAAGCTTTTCTGCCAGCATCCATGGAAGTTCGGACTCAGGATTTTTCGCATCAAATACGGGATCAATCAAACGCTCCCCTATCCATAGATGGGTATAACCGTTTCCTTTTTGTGCTGCCGAACTCATCTGTTCAAACATATGATGGGTAGAGGGCAGCAATAGGTCCGCAAAGTGACTCATCTCGGAGTAATGGGTAACACAGTGGGCAAAGAATTCGATTTTTTCCATGGCCCGATTCCATCGTTCGCCTTCGGGACAGGAATAATTAAAGTTGCAGAAATATCCGATCATTACCTTAGGCAAATAAGGGTCTTCCGCTAAAATAGCATCGGCTACCCGGTTGGTTACCACTCCCCCGCCGGATTTTCCATCTTTTAATGCCGGTAAGTTCTTGTATCCCCGTTGATCAATCTTTTGTTTGCCGCTGTTTCGCTGGGCAATTTCATCCATGAACTCTGCGGGATCAGTAAAGCTTCCAAGTTTTGCACTTCTTCCGGTGATGGTCCCTCCTTCATGCTCTGCTGACCCTACCAGGCCGTTTAAGGCATGTACAGCCATGGAGTTGTATCCTCCACGGATCTGCATGTTGGATCCGCCGCCCATAAACACCAAGGCTTCCGGTGCTGCGTTTCCAAAGTCCGTGGCAACTTTTCGAATGGTGGCCGCGTCCACTCCTGCAATTTCCTCTGCCCATTCCGGAGTTCTATCCTTCAACTCCAGGTTCCACCATTTGATAATTCCATTGGTGTGCACTTCATTAAAGTCCCCTTCGTCGATGGTCTCGCCCGCAACAAAGTGGTTTCCTCCGTCATTAAACTCCCCGACAAATTCTCTGGACCATAGTCCTTCAGTTAGTATTACATGAGCCATGGCTACGGCTAAAGCACCGTCCTGACCGGGTTTTACCGGCATCCATACATGGGACTTGGCTGCAGTGGAAGAATGCTTCGGATCCACAGTGGCAATTTGCACACCATTTTCCAACAACTCTCCAAAAACGTTTAAGTAATGGGATACCTGTCGGTTAGAGTTTAGGGGGTCTACTCCCCAACAGATCATATATTTCGTATTTCTTACATCGTAATCCCGGTAGTTCCAATATCCTTGGGTGTAATAAGGGCCGAATTTCTCCGCCTCGGCACAGATGGAACTGTGTGAAATATTATTGGGGGATCCGATAATCTTTGGCAGATTTCCGTACAACAATCCATTTATATTCGTGTATCTTCCTCGGAAAAGACCGAATTTATGGGTTTCATCATTATCCCGAAGTTCCATAATTTTATCAGCAAAAAGATCCATGGCATCGTCCCAGGATATGGGCTCAAACATGGGGTCTTCATCAATGCCTTTATTCGGATTGGTTCGAATCATCGGCTGCTTAATCCGGTCAGGATCATACACCTGCTGAATGGCCAAGTGCGCCCTTGGACAATCGGCAGAGCCGTGAACCTTCGAATCCGGATGACCATGTACTTTGATGGCTCGGCCGTCCACTACATATACTTCCTTTGCACACCAGGACGTACATCCAAGACATCCTGTGGGTCGCCACTCTCCGCTGACAAGTTCTCCAATCTCTTCGGTTCTTGTGGGATCTTCATCCGCCTGCAGTGTTTCCATTCGTCGTCTTCTTCCCTGGTCATAGACGAAAGCGCCAAAGCCTAGAACCGCTGCACCTTCTAGAAAATTTCTTCTGGTAATTTTCACAAGTTCAACCTCCTTAATGATATTTTCTTTTGGGATCACCTTAACTCGAAGAGATAAATACTTGACGTCATCCCTCTTCAATATTAAGGTATTCAATAAAAACACAAAATTTTGTTAATAAATAATCAATATTGCTTTTTGAGCTATGTTTAAATTATATCAAGACTTAGTGTTCATTACAATCTTTTTATGCTTAAATTGCAATATACGTCTATGCGTTGGAACAGCTCATTCAAAAATCCAAGAACTAAGATATTGGAATAACGAGAGTTAAACACAGAATAACTGCAATGTCATTTGAAAATCAGATCAGCAATAAGAAACCTTTCTTTTTTCAGTATAAAGTAAAATTCGACAGTCAAGATTATAGTTCTGCTTTTTTATCATGCTATTATTTGGAACTTCTTTAGTTTCTTTTCGTCTAATGGGTATAAGAGCAGAAAGAGGTTTAATCTAATAGAAAGTTCGATTCCTAAATAACTCAGACATGTTTTTGGAGGTGTTGCAACGTGATAAAAAAAATGACGAAGATTTTACTCCTGCTGATTTTTGCAGGATTGTTACTGATCAGTTGTGCTAATGATAACGGAGAGCATAATGGAAATGGGACAATGAACGGAAATGATGAGGAACAGATCATGCA
>SKRE01000145.1 GCA_007118655.1 Clostridiales bacterium
AACAGCCGGCTATTGGTGGGCACAGGAAAATACGAGAATCATCATATTATGAAAAAGTCTATTGAGGCCTCTAATACAGAGATGGTGACCATGGCCCTTCGACGGGTGGATTTAAAAAATCCCGGGGAAAACGTATTAAACTTTATTCCGAAGAACATGACTCTGCTGCCCAATACCTCGGGAGCCCGAAATGCGGCGGAGGCCATACGAATTGCCCGAATTGCCAGAGCCGCCGGTTGCGGAGATTTTATTAAAATCGAAGTAATTTCCGATCAGAAGTATTTACTTCCGGACAACTATGAAACGATTAAAGCCACCAAAGTCCTAGCGGCGGAGGGTTTTCATGTACTTCCCTATATGTCCCCGGATTTAATGGCGGCAAAGGAGATGGAAAAAGCGGGAGCAAAAGCGGTCATGCCCTTAGGGTCTCCCATCGGCAGTAATCGGGGGATTGAAAACAAAGGCTTGATTAAGATTCTGATCAATGAAATCAAGGTGCCGATTATCGTGGATGCGGGGATCGGAAAACCTTCCCATGCGGCGGAGGCCATGGAACTCGGGGCGAAGGCGGTGCTGGTTAATACCGCCATTGCTGCCAGTAAGGATCCCGTCGGGATGGCAAGGGCCTTTGACTATGGGGTAAAAGCAGGAAGACTGGCCTATCTCTCCAAGTTTGGAGCGGTCAAATCCCGGGGGGATGCCTCTTCTCCCTTAACCGGTTTTTTAAGAAAGGAGCAGTAAGATGGAGTTCCTGGATGTGATGGAGAAATACCCTGAAGAGTGGGTTGAGAGTTTTTTAAAGAAGGTAACCGGGGAAGAAATCGAAGAAATCCTGAAAAAAGAGGATCTGAGCCTAGAGGATTATTTAAGCCTGTTGTCCCCGGCGGCGAATGACTATTTAGAAGAAATGGCTGTACGAGCCCACCAAAAAAATCTGCAGCATTTCGGGAAAACCATACTGCTGTATACTCCTCTTTATATATCCAATTACTGCGTCAACGAGTGTGTTTACTGCGGCTACAATAAACATTCGGATATCCCGAGGAAAAAACTTTCCTTAGAGGAGATTGACCGGGAAGCCAAAATAATTTCCGATAAAGGAATTCAGCATATTTTACTGCTGTCGGGAGAGTCCCCTGTGGATACGTCCATAGAATATTTAGAAGCGGTAGTGGAGGTGCTGAAAAAGTATTTTCAGTCCATTGCCATTGAAATATATCCCCTGAAGGAAGAGGGGTACCGTCGCCTGGTTCAAAAAGGGGTGGATGGAGTAACCCTATACCAGGAGGTCTATGACCGGGATATCTATCAAAAACTTCATCCCAAGGGTCCGAAAAGAAATTATAATTACCGTATCGAAGCCCTGGAGCGAGCCATTAAAGGGGGAGTCGCCTCGGTCAATCTTGGAGCCTTACTGGGTCTTTCGGACTTTCGAAAGGAAGCTTTCTATACCGGAGTCCACAGCAAATATTTACTGGATACCTACCCCAGTGCGGCAACCTCCGTATCCTTTCCCAGAATGCAGCCCTTTTTAGGGGGGTACGAGGATATCGATCCCGTTCCCGATCAGGACTTTGTACAAATTCTTCTGGCCTATAAAAATTTCATGCCCATGACGGGGATCACCCTGTCCACCAGGGAAGATCCCGTCCTTCGGGAAAATCTTATCCCCCTGGGGATCACAAAGATGTCCGCCGGGGTTTCCACAGCGGTGGGAGGTCATAGCAGCGAAAAGGAAAACACGGAGCAGTTTGAAATCTCCGATAACCGTTCCATTGAAGAGGTAAAAGCGTCGATCCTTAAAAAAGGCTATCAGCCCATCCTTCAGGACTGGGTTCCGCTGTAGAGATTTTAACTGGAAACGAGAATCAAACAGCGCAAGTCAAAGATACCGGGAGGAAGAGAAATGCTGTATTTCGTGACGGATCGAAAAGTTGCGGTAAAGGATTTTTATCAGATAGTACAGGAGGCGGTAGCGGCAGGGGTGGACGGGATCATCCTTCGGGAGAAGGACCTTATACAGAAAGATCTGTACTCTATGGCGAAAAGGGTAAGGGCCATCGTCAAAGGAACTGATACGAAACTGATGATTAACGGAAATTTATCCGTGGCAAGGGAAGTTAAGGCCCAGGGTTATCACATGGGCTTCGAGAAATTTATGGAAGAGGAAAGCAAAAACCTGAACGATTTTCCTGGAACTATCGGGGTTTCTGTTCACTCGGTTGGGGAAGCAAAAACTGCAGAAAAAAAAGGGGCTGACTACCTTTTGGCGGGACATGTATTCGAGACCTCCTGTAAAAAAGGGCTGGAGCCCCGGGGGATACCCTGGCTTATGGAAATCATCGAAGAAGTTAACATTCCCCTAATTGCTATTGGAGGGATTGATCAAAAAAACGTAAATCAGCTGCAGTCCATCGGACTTCACGGAATTGCTGTCCGATCTCTGATCATGGAAAGTTCTGAGGCGAAAAGCATTGTAAAGAGTCTAAGGCGCCAATGGTTAGGGGATTAATTGAATAAAGCTTCCGTTAGCGGGTATTTATGGGTATATAGCCTGTTATGCAATGAAGGACGGCATAAATACCGGGGGGAAGTTTTGCCCCCATAAAAAGGAGCAGAAATTATGAAGAAAAAATCAATGAAAGAGTCCAAAATATGTATAGGAAACTTAATGGAACCGCAACAGGCCAACGTCTCAGGAAATGTTCACGGGGGCGAGATTATGAAGCTAATGGATAATACGGCGGGTATCGTAGCCCATCGCCATGCCAGAAGCAATACGGTTACCGCCCGGGTGGACGGCCTGGAATTTATTAAGCCGATTCACATAGGAAACCTGGTAACCTTTGAAGGCCGCCTGACCTATGTGGGACGAAGCTCCATGGAAGTCCTGGTCAAGGTTTACGTGGAAGACTTGGAGATTGAGAATTCCAAGAAATTAGCCCTTACAGGGTACTTTACCATGGTGGCCCTGGATGAACAGGAACGACCGAAGGAAGTTCCGCAGCTGCAGCCGGAAACCCCGGAAGAGGAGAAACTTTTCTCTGAAGGAAAAGAACGGTATTTGTCACGGAAAAAAAAGTAAGAGATGCTTATCCGCATCTCTTTTTTAGTATATAATGTTTGTATGAGTTGGAAGCAGATCCCCATGTAAAGAAAGAATTGAGGTTGTGAAAATGAGTTTTCGAACAAAAGTGCTGCAGGCCGTAAATTTATTTATTAATCGAGTGTATATTCCCCGGCTGGTTCTTCGAATGAACCGGCCGATTGTGATGCATATCAGCGATACCCCGGAGGAAATATATCCCTATTTATACAATTTGCTGGAAAAACTGAAGCCCGACTATTTGATCCATACGGGAGACATAGTGGACAATATTAAATTGGAGATTGTTCCGAAATTAGAACCGGATTATCATCAGGCATTGGAAGGATTTATCAATAATCTTGAATCCCTGGATATTAATAAAATCTATTATATTTCGGGAAACCATGATCAAAGGGCAAAAATTGAATCCTTCACGGACAAGGGAACAGTATTGGAGGAAGGAATCATTGCCATAGAGAATAATAAGTTCTATTTGAATCATTTTTTCGTAAAGGAAAGCCCCAAGGCGGACTTTTATCTTTACGGCCATAGCTTTGAACCGAAAAGTCACCGAAAGGGCCAAGAGATACGGCTAAACGGCTTAGAGGCTATTCGAGTGATAAGCCTTAAAAACAATGTGATAAAGAAACTGCCCTATCCCTTAGGGACCAACGGATTTCGTAAAATGGATCGGAGCTATAGAGGGTTATAAATCCTTAGAAGATAAAACTTTGGCTAAAACTAAAATAATAATCATAGGGGGAGAGATCATGCTTTTTATTCGTATGGGATCAAGATTAATGTTTCTAAGAACCGACCGGGAAGAAAAGCTTAGGGATCATTTAATAAATTTTCAAGGGGCTAAGCTCGTAACCTTTGAACAGGGAATGGAAGAGGGGTCCGATGAAAGTACGATGATTTTCATTACCAAGGAACATCTGCAAAAGACCCGAATTGAAGATGCCAAGTATATTCTGCTGATTAATGATCCCGCATCAATCTGCCTTACCAATCTAATAAACAGTCAGGTATCGACACTGATCAATCGTGTGGACATGGGGCCTTCCACCATAGTAATGCGCATTGCCGGGGATGAGGGACTGATTAAAGAGGAGATAAAAGAGCTTTATTCGGGAAAAGTCTTATCTATGGCGAAGGCTATTGACGAGGGGGAAGATAAGGATACGATTTTATTTTTAACCTATCGCCAAATTTCCACGGCCATTCGAACACGGGATTTGCTGGAGGGAACCTTGCTTATAAAGCAACCGGGTTGGGAAGTGTTTAAATCCCTTCGAAGCCGGGGAGTGCTTTTGATTACTCGCAGTCTTGAAAATCGAAAATGGTATGAACTGCGGATCAACATCTATGATTCCAAAGAAAAATACGAAGCCCACTATGACCGGCTTAATTACGTGCTGTCTAAACTGGAAGTGGGAATGGTGTTGGAAGAGGGATGGACGAAGGATCATGCCTTGGTTCTATTCTCGGTATTGGCCTATCAAATTAAGCTCTTTACCTTTTATAAACCCGAGGAGATTAAAAGGATTTTAATCGGACTGGAATACGATGAGGAAGGGAAGCGACTTGTGGATTTTGATCTTTATTACCGTAACAAAAAGATCTCCTGGGTGGATATTGACCGTACAAAGAACAGAAGAAACAAAGTGGATGAAGCGGTTAAATACCGAAAGACATTACTGGAACAGTTATCCAAAGGGGAACAGGAAGAGTTACGGGCTATGGAGGCCAAAATCAACGAGTAGGGAGAAAATACATGGAGATACTGCTTAAAGATCAGAAAATTTACTGTGAAATAATTAAAAGAAAACGAAAAACCATGGAGATACAGGTCCAAGCCGATGGAAGCCTTCGGGTGCTTACACCGAAGGGACTGGGGAAAGAACGGATTCAAAAGGCACTGAAGGAAAAAGAAAATTGGATTCTTAAAAAGGTGCTTGAAATAAATCATAGAGATACTCCTGAAACCCGGATTTTCCAAGAAGGGGAAGGGCACTACGGGTTTGGGCATATTAAACCTCTTTGCTTTATTAAGGTGCCCGGAGCCCGGAAATTACAAGTCCGATTAGGGGCGGAGGGATTTATCCTCCAGGGAGAGGATTTTAGTCAGGAATCCATACGAAAATCTTTGGAGGAGTGGTACCGCTCACAAACCGAAAAAAGGGCAGCCTTTTTTGTGAAAAAATACCGAAATACCTTGCCTCGACCTTCACAAGTTCAGGTGAAAACCCAGAAAAAGCGCTGGGGCAGCTGCAATCATAAGGGGAAAGTTATGTTCAACTGGAAACTGAGTATGGCTCCCGCCTGGGTACTGGAGTATCTAGTGGTTCATGAACTGTGCCATATTGAAGAGTTTAATCATTCTAAAAACTTTTGGACTTTAGTGAAAAGAACCTATCCCCGAAGTGAAGAAGCCCGAAAGTGGCTTAGAGAAAATCAATGGAAGCTGCAGCAATTCGAATAAAAATATGGGGATTAGAGTAAATTGAATAAAGTCGCCAGGAATTCCGGAGCCCTTAGTCATGAGAGGCTCCTCTTTGGTTCACTGGTTTCAATATAGAAAGATACATCCCAGGACTGCGGCCCGGGATTTTTTTTGTAAAAATATAAAAAAAATAAAAAAACACTTGAATATATATACTCAACTGTGTATAATTACCCTTAAGGTTTTAAAAAGAAAAATAAACTATAACAGATAAGGATGATTATTATGAAATTGTTCAATCATTATTCCTTGAATAATAACAACCGCTTTAGGCGCCGCCATTATTCAATTGATGAATAAAAATACGATGAGTGAATAAATAATGGAGGAGGAAAAGTGATGAAAATGGAATTTGATTATAATAAAAAAATTAAAGGCGATCAAAAAAAGGTGGTTCTCGCTTATTCAGGAGGTCTTGATACTTCGGTAATCTTAAAATGGTTGGAAAACACCTATGGATATGAAGTAATAGCCGTATGTGTAAACGTGGGACAAAAAGAGGATTTTTCCAAACTAAAGAAAAAAGCTTTGGAATCCGGTGCAAG
>SKRE01000037.1 GCA_007118655.1 Clostridiales bacterium
CACCGCACCGGTATAATAGGTGTCCTCCACGATTACCGCCGCCTCCTCAAAGGCTTTTTCCACGTCTCCCCGTCGAATTTTATAATGAAACACCGTATTGTCTGCCCCGTGAATTTCAGGGGAATCTTCCTTCATGGCTTCCTCGGGATCGAAGACCGCCGGCAATTCTTCATAGATTACTTCAATGCTTTCCAAGGCCTTTTCAGCGATTCGCTCACTCTCTGCGATGACTACGGCCATAGGATCCCCGATTCGCCGAACCCTACTTTCACAGATCGCTTCATGGTCTTTAAACAGGACCCCGTGACAATTTTTTCCGGGAATATCCTGAGCCGTCAGTACCCCCACTACCCCGTGGATTTCTTCCGCTTTTTTGGTATCTATTGTAAAATTTGCATGGGCCTTTAGGGATCGTAAGGTTTTGCCATACAACATATTTTCCACATCTAAATCCGCCGGATATTTTGCCCCGCCGGTAACCTTCGTGTGACCGTCTACCCGGAGTATATTTTCTCCTATCACTTTAAAAGCCATAATTTCACTCCTCTCCCTGCTATTTCTGCTCTGTTTTTGCTATTCGCTTAGATGCCAGTGTCACGGCCTCTACAATTTTTTCATATCCCGTACACCGGCAAAGATTTCCCGATATTCCCCGACGAATTTCCTGCTTTGTAGGGGCAGGATTTTTCATTAGCAGCGCCTTTGCGGAAAGCACCATGCCCGGTGTACAAAAACCGCACTGCACCGCGCCGGTATCGATAAACGCCTGTTGAATCGGATCCAGTTTTTCATTCTCTCCTATCCCTTCAATGGTGATCACTTCAGCATCCTCCGCTTGGAAAGCCATAATCATACAGGCATTCACCAATTTTCCGTCCAGAAGAACACTGCAAACCCCACATTCCCCTTCGCCGCAGCCTTCCTTTGTACCGGTTAAATGGAAACCCTCCCGGATGACGTCTAATAATCGGTCGTTTTCATCGATATCAATTTTTCTTTGTGTTCCATTTATTGTAATATTTATGGTTTTCATTTTATCCCCACTTTCGATTTTTCCCTAGTAAATTCAACCTTATTTACTATATGCTTGACCTATTATTGTACAGCTTTAGTCTGACTTCCTGCCTCTGCGATGCTCTTCTCCAACGCCTGCTTAAAAATCCCGCGAATGGCCTCTTCTTTAAAATCCACTCCGCTGCGTCCCTTTAGACGAAGACTGATGACTTCTTTAAACTTTATTTGGGCTTTTTCTTTAAGCTCTTCCGTTAGCTTTTTACCTTTCAATACAGCCTCCACTTCTCTTTCCCGAAGACTGTTGGGCCCTAACGATCCGTTGGCAATGCGGATATCCCGAAGGATTAGATCCTTATCCAAGTCGATAAAGACCGCCGTGCATATTTTGGATATGGCCAACGCTTTTCTCGGTCCCAGCTTTTCAAATCCCAATCCCTGTTCCCCGGTCATTTGTTCAAACTCTATATAATATAAGAATTCTCCGGGGCCCAGGTCGACTTTCCCCTTTCCCAGGAAAAAATCCTCTAATGTCATACTCCGAAGACCTTGTCTGCTTTGAAGCACTACCTTTGCATTAAGCGCCAGCAGGGGCGGTACCGTATCTGCTGCGGGGGAAGCATTGCAAATATTCCCTCCGATGGTTCCTGCATTTCGAATTTGAGGAGAACCGACTTCCATCGCTCCTTCTTTTAGACCCTTTAATCTGCCTTCGAATAAATCATGATCCTCAATCTCACTAAAGGTTGTTCCTGCTCCAATCTGCACTTTTCCTTCCACGACTCGGATGAATTGCATTTCCTTAATCGTCGATATATCTATCAGCGCTTTCGCTTTTAATGCACCTTCTCTAATCTTCACTACCACATCGGTGCCGCCGGCAATGATTTTTCCATCATATCCTGTTTCTTCCATGGCATCCAATAACGAATGAATCGATCGGGGTTTATAGGTTTTTTCAATTTCATACATGGGAAAATCCCTCCTTAATTAGAAATCCTTTTCTCCGTATCACCCTTGACTGACAATATTCAGATCTATTATACTATTTTGACACTTTCCCCCGGTTTTTTATACATGAGATTTTCCGAAGTTCGATATGATTCCTTTTCTTATACCCAATGAATTTGTGCATTATTCACAAATATTCAATATCCAATATCCATCACTGCCCTCCCTCAATAATACCAATGATTTTGAGTCAAGAAAACCTCCCTGCTAAAGACTTTAGCGGGGAGGTCATCACCTTAAGTTGGATACAGTTTTAAGTTAGTTCTTTTCGGTCTCATCTAAACAGACTCTATACATTATTTATTTATTAAATGATAAAGCTGATAATGAAAACCAGCACCAGAATATAAGCAATCGGCGATACCGCTTTGGCTTTTCCGGTTAATACTTTTAAGAATACATAGGAAGTAAGACCGAAAATGATTCCCTCTGCAATACTGTAAGAAAGGGGCATCATAATGATCGCCAAGAAGACAGGAATGGCTTCCGTGTAATCGGAAAGATCAATCTTTTGAATCGGGCTCATCATAAACAGTCCAACCAATACTAAGGCAGGGGCCGTAGCGGCTCCCGGTACAATTAAAAATATGGGTGAGAATAATAAAGCTACTAAAAACATTCCTGCAGTTGATAGAGCTGTAAGACCGGTTCTTCCGCCTTCAGCAACTCCTGCAGCACTTTCTACGTACGTTGTTACGGTACTTGTTCCTAAACAGGCACCAACAGTAGTACCAATAGCATCTGCAAATAAAGCCTGCTTCGCCTTTGGAAGCGATCCGTCTTCTCTTAAAATGTTGGTTTTTGAAGCAACTCCTACCAGGGTTCCAATGGTATCCAACATATCAACAATTAAGAAGGTTACCAACACCACAACCATATCCCATGAAAAGATCTCGCTGAAACCTACAAATTGAAAAGCAATCGGTCTAATAGACGGGGGCAAACTCATAAATCCTTCAGGTAAAGTTGTAACTCCAAGGGGAATGCTGATGGCGGTTGCCGCTAAAATACCAATTAACAAGGCTCCTTTTACATTTTTAACCAACAAGACTCCAGTGATAATAATACCTAAAATTGCAACAATCGCTGCTGCACTGGTCATATCTCCAAGGGTTACTCCGGTAGCTTCATAAGGAACAATAATTCCGGCATTCTGAAGACCGATAAAAGCAATAAAAAGTCCGATACCTACGGAAATTGCATGTTTAAGATTGATTGGAATTGCATCCACAATTTTATCTCGAACATTAAAGAATGTTAATATAAGGAAAATAATTCCTTCAATGAAAACCGCAGTTAATGCAAATTGGAAGGAATATCCCATCGTCAGAACTACTGTGAAAGCAAAAAAAGCATTCAGTCCCATTCCCGGTGCCAATGCAAAGGGATAGTTTGCATAAAAAGCCATTACTAAGGTTGCAATAATGGATGAAATCGCCGTGGCGGTAAATACCGCTCCGAAGTCCATACCTGCTGCTGATAGAATATCCGGGTTTACAATTAATATGTAAGCCATGGTCATAAAGGTAGTAATACCTGCTAAAACTTCCGTTCTAACATTGGTACCGTTCTCCTTTAACTTAAAGGTTTTTTCGAAAAATCCGTTTCCTGCATTCTGATTTTTACTCAAATTTGTTGCCTCCTCTATCAAATTTTAATAATCCTCTTGAGACAAGCTTGATTCGCCTGAAAATTCTAACTGTATCCTCCTTTCTGAATATTTAAGGTGATAAAAAAGTTGAAGCTATAGTATTATAATACATTTTTTCTACAGCTTCAACTAGTTTTCGCTTCTACCTACAGCATACTATAATTATGCTGAATAATTACATGTAGATTATTCACAATATTGTTTCTTTCTTCATCGGGTAAAAAAGCACTCTTCTGATAGAATTATACAATGGGGTCCAAAATCTTGAAGTTATTCACGTCAATGATTCCCTGATCCGTCAGTTTCCATTTCGGGCTGGTGGACAGTGCTAAAAAGGACAGGTGCATAAAGGGGGCATGAACCTTCCCGCCTAACTGCTCATTCACGATGTTCTCCAATTCAGCGTACCTTGCACTTACTTCATGTCCGGTTAACTCATCGGTAATTAAGCCTCCCACGGGAAGTCTCAGTTCCTGAATAACCCGCCCCCGATTAACCACTGCAATGCCGCCTTCCATTTCAATAACCCGGTTAATGGCTTCCGCCATATCCTTCAGGTTGGTACCCACGGCAATGATGTTATGGGTGTCATGGGCGATACTCTCGGCAAAAGCTCCTTGCTTCAGGCCAAAACCTTTCACAAAGGCTCGACCGATACTGCCGTTTCTTCCGTATCGTTCAACGCATACCATATGCAGAACATCCCCTTGGATATCCGCCTGTGCAATGCCTTGCTTTACTGTTAGCGGCTCTTCAAAGCTGTCACTCAGGTTTTGATCAGGAATCAGTCCGATGACCCTTGCGGTGGCTTGAGACCCGTCTGCCTTCACTCCTAAATCCGCCTCTTGAATCGGAGCCACTTTTACTGAGTGCTTTACTGCATCGGGATAGGTGTATTTTGGAAGCTCTTCAAGCATTTTGCCTTCATAGGCCATCAGCTTTCCTTTAACATACACGGCCTCCACACTCATTTCCTGCAGATCGTCAATAATTGCGATATCCGCCCGTTTTCCCGGAGCCAAAATTCCTACATCATCCAGTCCGAAATACGTAGCGGGATTAATCGTTACCATTTGTATCGCTTCGATGGGGTCTACCCCTTCGTTAATGGTCCGTTTCACGATTTCATTCATATGTCCCAGTTTTTCCAGGTCCTCGGCAACCATATCATCGGTGGCGAGAATACATCTTCTGGAGTCTAAGCCTTCTTCCGTCACCGCACGGATACATTCCGCCATATTTCGCTGGGTGGAACCTTCCTGCATAAATACATATACTCCTTGTCGAAGTTTTTCCACGCATTCTTCCTTTGTGGTGGTTTCATGACAGGAGCACTCTCCCGCCGTGGAGATGATATGGGCGGAAAGTTCGTTTCCAAAGAGCTCCGGCGCATTTCCGTCAACGACTTTACCGATGCTCCGGGCGTAAGCCGTGGAAGCCAGTAAATCCGTAACAATTTCCGGTGTATTGCGATACACATGCTTTACATTACTAAATCCCTGAAGTTCGCCGATTCCGATGATGTTTTGGTAATTGAGTAAATCCGGCATATCCTTGGAAGTAATATCATAGGCTGCGGTTTCCAAGCCCGGTGAATCCGGGGTAAGTGCCGGCACGACTAATTTGACATTATTCGGAACATGGGCTGCTTCGTCGGCCATGGCTTTCATACCGATGGGGCCCAGGGCATTTCCGATTTCATGGGGATCCGCGATCAGAGTAGTGGTCCCTGAGGGAATCGAAAATCTTGAAAACTCGGTAATGGTCAACATGCTGCTTTCAAAGTGCATATGCGAATCCATAAATCCCGGCGCGATAAAACGCCCGGATACGTCTACTACCAAGGTTTCAGGACCGATCAAATCCGTTGCGTCCCCTACATTAAGAATGTAGTCCCCTTTTATTGAAACATCTGCCACGTAGGCTTCCCGGGTTAATACATTGATAAAATTTCCTCCGCTAAGCACCACATCGGCAAAGTCATGCTCTGACATTAAGACATCAATCATATTTCGATATTCCATTGATTTTTTAAATCCTTGGGCATCCAGCACGATTTGCCCTCCCTTCTTTAGTACAAGTTACGATCAATCATATAAGTCGATATTGTCCACAATTCCTACAATTGCCATATCAATTGCGGAATCCCGCTTTTTCGCCGCATTTCTTGCAGCGGTACCCTTTGTATAAATAACGATTTCTCCGATTCCTGCCCCTACGGTATCCACCGCAATCAGGGGCTCACCGATTTCCTTATAGTCCATGGTTAGGGGTTGAGTAATCATTAATTTGCACCCGAGTAGGGTTTCATCTTTTCTTGTTGCTACTGCGGTTCCGATTATTTTACCTATATTCATTGTCTCTCTCCTTTACCCTTGTTCTTTTTTGATTTCAATCC
>SKRE01000187.1 GCA_007118655.1 Clostridiales bacterium
AACCACCACATAAAATACCCCCATTAAATAATTTTATTTGCATTTTTTTGTATGTATACTATCTTCTACAAAGAACTGTTAAAATCCTGTGTTTTATGACAGAAAATTATTGTTTGAAATTTACTTGGTATTATTAATACTTTCCACCTAAATATTATTGCGAGGTAGATGGATCTATAATCTATGGAACACCGGACCCGCTAAAGATAATAAAAATCAAATAAAAATGATTATCAATGAGTGTAGCGGGTAAGAATAGAATGGTTAGCAATTATTATCTGTTTGTTGTACAACCGTTTGTCTTGTTTAAAAGAGGTTTAGGACAATAGTTGTAAACAAACAGATAAAGTCGAATATATTAAATAGGAGGAATGTTACAATGAAATTCAAACTACCGGATTTAAGACATGAGGTGGATGCTTACGAACCCTACATTGATGCAAAAACCATGGGAATTCATCACGGCAAGCATCACAACGGTTATGTTGAAAAGCTCAATGCCGCTTTGGAAGGACAAAAGGATTTTGAATCCTGGAACATCCAAGAGTTGCTAAAAAACATCGGACAACTGCCCAAGGATATACAGACTGCGGTTCGAAATAACGGAGGGGGACACTATAACCATACTTTGTTCTGGGCGATTCTTTCACCAAAAGAAGTCAAACCCAGTGAAGAATTTACAAAAGCTATTGAAGAGGCTTTTGGGTCTATGGAAGAATTCAAAAATAAGTTTAAAGATGCGGCCTTAAAGCGATTTGGCAGTGGTTGGGCATGGCTTGTATTAGAGCAAGGAAAACTGAAAATTACCAGTACCCCAAATCAGGATTCACCGATTTCTCAGGGCCAGATTGAGCTTCTGGGATTAGACGTTTGGGAGCATGCTTATTACCTCAATTATCAAAACAGAAGACCGGATTATGTGGATGCTTTTTGGAATGTGGTGGATTGGTCAGCTGTTGAAAGCCGTTGGAAAAAGTCTAAATAAAATAAACTATATGTATAGAATAATGAATAAATATAAATGAATGAATAAATAAAAAATTAAAATACCGCTTAGGAGTCTTATTTTGATTCCTAACCGCGGTATTTTTTTTGTTTGAATTGTTGGGGAAGCAGAAATACAAGGTTAGGGGACTAATATCTATATATTTACATTTGACAGAATAATTTGATTAGTGTAAACTAACTTATGCATTTTTATAAATGTTGTGAATAAAAAAGGAGGATGGCAAAATGAAAAGAATCAGTCAAAAGAAAGTTTGGTTGGCGGTTATGATCGCGGCTCTCATGTTGTTTACCGCATGTGGAGATGGTTCCGATGATACGGAACCAACAGGATCGGATATACCGGACGAAGAAATGGGAGAATTGGTTCCGGACCTTACTTTTTTAAGTTCTTTACCGGAAGCCAACATGGTAAATTATGAAATGTCACAGGAGGTTGCAGAAGAGTTACAATTATTAGGAGTAAATGCAGAATCCCAACCGATGGATTTTGCAGTATTGTTGGACGTTTTGTATGGTGATGATTCGGATTACGATGCCTATACAATCGGATGGTCCGGAAGAATTGAACGATTGGATCCGGACATGTTTATTCACTCAATCAATCACTCGGATAATGCAAATCCCGGAGGAAATAATACAAACCGATATCGAAATCCGGAATTTGATGAAATCGCTGATGCACAACGTAGAGAGATGGACATTGATGCACGAAGAGAATTAGTATTTGAAGCACAAAGAATTCTTGCTGAGGATGTTCCTAAAATCACAATGTATTCAAGAGCCAATATGCAGACCTATAACAAAGAACTGTTTGAAGATGTTATTAACATCCCAGGGGAAGGCTTGTTTAACGAATGGACTCCATTCTCCATTAAGCCCTTGACCGATGAAACCGTATTGACCGTAGCAAGTAATGTAAATATTGATGACATGAATCCTTTAAGTTCTATCAGTGTTTACGGATGGAGAAACCTTCGGTTGATCTATGATAAGTTGGTACGATTATCGCCGACTATCGAACCGGAAGCCTGGGCAGCGGAAAGCTGGGATGTAGTGGATGACACCACTATTGATGTGGTCTTACGTCAGGGAATGACTTTCCATGATGGAGAACCGGTTACGGTAGAAGATGTGAAATTCAGCTATGAGTTATTTATTGATGAAAACGTTGAATATTTTGGGTCTTTCTTAACCCCAATCGACTCTATTGAAATTACCGATGATGATACCATTCGATTTAATTTGGTAGAGCCTTATGCCCCATTTATTACTAATACCTTAGCTCAAATTCCAATACTACCGATGCACATTTGGGAGAACATTGAGAATCCTGTTCAATACACCAATGAAGATGCAATCGGAAGCGGACCCTTTAAGCTGGAACGATTCCAAACCGGAGAAGAGCTGGTATTATCCAAATTTGATGATTACTTCGAACCTGTACACATTGACGGATACATTTTCCAAATTTTCGCATCGCCCGAGGGTGTATTGACTGCTCTGGAATTAGGGAATGTGCACATGGTATCCTATGATCTGGTTCCTTCTCACACGGAACAAATTGAGAATAACGACGGTGGACGATATGACCACCTTGAATTAACCGAAGGAGACGATATCGGGTTCTTCTATATCGGTATGAATCTTGACCGTAAGCCTTTTGACAACAAACAATTTAGAATAGCTATGGCACATTTGGTTGACTATGACCTTGCCTTAGACGTTCACTTAAACGGATATGGAGCAAGAGGCGGCGGAGGCTTAACAATCGTTGAAGCCAACGAATTCTGGCATAATCCTGACGTTCCGATTTATGACACTTATGATCCGGAACGTGCCCGGGAAATCCTTGTTGAAGCCGGTTTTACTTGGGATAGCGAAGGTCGTATGAGAATGCCCGTAGAATAAATAAAACTGAATTGAAGGATATTTATTAGTTGAATTTGATGTAAAACTAAAATATGAAAGTCGATTATTCGACTTTCATATTTTATATATCTGAACTCATAAGGGTAACTCTTAAGAAAGAAGGTGACGGTTTGCTAAATTACTTTTTAAAACGGCTATTTGTGATGCTGTTAATGATTGTTTTAGTCTCCACAATGATTTTTTTCTTGTTTCGCACCATGCCCGGAGACCCCACAGCATTTGTTGTAGATCCGTCAATTCCTCCGGAGGCTAGACAACAGCTTCTTGAGCGATACGGACTTGATGGCAGTCTTTGGGATCAATATAAAGTTTTTATAACGGATTTGGCAAGGTTGGATTTTGGCGATTCTTTCTTTTATAACCGTCCGGCGATTGAAATCATACAGGAAAAACTGGCGGCAACCTTAATTCTGATGCTTACGGCCATGGTATTTGCCTATACGATGGGTATATTTGGCGGAGCTTGGATGGCCTGGAGGCGGGGTTCAAGATTGGAGTCCCTAGGAATTACTATCTCCCTGATCTTCAGATCGGCACCGACCTTCTGGGTAGGTCTGATGATGATCTTGCTTTTCTCAGTGCGTTTGGCTTGGTTTCCCGCCCAAGGAATGCGAACGGCAGGAACCGGAGGGGGGACCTTTGCTGAAATGTTTTTGAATCTGGACTTTTTAAGGCATCTTATTCTGCCGGCCATAGTAGCTGGAATGTATTTTATGGCAACTCCGATGTTGATTATGCGTAACAGTATGTTAGAAGTCATGTCGGAAGACTATATTGAGATGGCTCGGGCGAAAGGGACGAAGGAGCGGCATATCCTCTATCGTCATGCAGCTAGAAATGCTTTATTGCCCGTGGTAACTGCAGGAGCATTATTTATCGGGGCGTCCATCGGCGGACAGGTTTTACTTGAAGTGGTTTTTAGTTGGCCGGGACTGGGACGTGAGATTGTTACTGCGGTAACAAGACATGATTATCCCCTTGCCCAGGGTTGTTTTATCATCATTTCGGCGATGGTAATGTTTATGAACTTAATTGCTGATATGTTGTATGCCTTCCTGGATCCACGTATTTCCTATAATTAATTCAGAAAAGAAGAGGTGAAAATATGAATATTGCTACATTGAATAAAAAGGGGAACAGCAAAAGTATCTCTCGATTATTTCTGAAAAACTTAAAATATGACAAATTAGCTCTTATAGGAGTCGTATTATTGATATTCTTTATTGGCGTAGCCGTCTTTTCTGATGGGATTGCACCCCATGGTCCTCGGGATCGGCACTATGATGAAGAAGGAAGTATAAGAAGGTTAGAACCTCCTTCACTAGAGCATCCTTTTGGAACAACGGATGTAGGACGAGATATTTTTTCTCAGGTAGTTTTAGGAACAAGAACTGCTTTGACTGTGGGTTTGTTGGCAGCTTTTCTGGTTACTGTGGTAGGTTCTATCGTAGGAATAGTTGCCGGATATTACGGAGGTTGGGTTGATACCGTTATCATGAGGGTGGTTGATTTCTTTTATGCCATTCCTTTTATTCCCTTTGTAATTGTTCTCTCGGCGGTGTTAAAACCGAGTATATGGAATGTTATTTTAGCGGTATCTCTCTTGTCTTGGAGAACGGTTGCGAGGCTTGTTCGTTCCCAGGTATTATCAATCGTTGAAAGGCCCTTTATTAAAGCGGGACGAGTGGCAGGAGCGGGGGATTTAAGATTGATGATTAAATACATCTTACCGAATGTTATCCCTCTAATCCTTCTGGAAATGGCTTTTATGGTGAATTGGGCCATTGCAGCGGAAGCAAGTATTGCTTTTCTCGGATTTGGTGATCCCTCGGTTCCCAGTTGGGGGCAAATTCTGCATATCGTTTTCAGTACCGGGAATTCTAGAGTTGCCTGGTGGTGGATTACAACGCCCGGTGTTGCCATTGTATTATTGCTACTATCAATCTTTTTTGTGGCCAGGGCATTAGAAGAAGTTGTAGACCCCAGATTGAGGAGGCGATAAGAATGGCATTATTGGATGTACAAAACGTCAGCATTGAATACACAACGGAAGAAGGGACTCTTAAGGCCGTAGATGATGTATCCTTTTCTCTCAAGGTGGGAGAAAGTGTTGGCTTGGTTGGAGAAAGCGGTTGCGGCAAAACTACTTTAGCAAAATCCATCATGAGATTGCTGGCAAAAAATGGACGAATTAGTGAAGGAAAGATGATTTTTAAAGGGGAGGATTTGGTTACGAAGAGTGATGAAGAAATTCGTAAAATACGATTGAAAGAAATCGCCATGGTTGCTCAAAGTGCAATGAATGCCTTAAATCCGGTACAAACCGTGGGTGATCAGTTGATGGACGGAATACAGATTCATACAAAAATGACCCGGAAAGAAGCCATGGAACGCTCCGTTGAGGTGTTTAAAATGGTTGGTTTGGAAGGCAAAAGACTGAAAAGTTATCCCCATCAAATGAGTGGCGGGATGAAGCAACGGGCGATCATTGCCATGGCCCTTACTCTAAACCCTTCTCTGATTATTGCCGACGAACCCACAACGGCATTGGATGTGGTGGTACAGGACCGGATCTTGCAACAGGTGGTGGAGATACAAAAGAAGATTGATAGTTCCATGATCTTAATTACCCATGATATTTCCGTGGTTTCTGAGACTTGTGAGACGATTATTGTAATGTATGGAGGTAAAGTTGTGGAAAAAGCCTCAACAAAGGCTTTTTTTACAAAGCCCTTTCATCCCTACTCACTGGGTCTTAATAATGCTTTCCCCAGTATTCATGAAATCGGAGAAGAACTGATATCCATTCCCGGAGCCCCTCCAGATCTTAGACAGAAACAAACCGGCTGTCGATTTAATAAGCGATGTCCTTTTAGAACAGAATTATGTATTGAAGAATTACCCCCATTGGAAGAAGTAGCTCCGGATCATTTTTCCGCCTGTCACTATAATAAAGATGTTGAAAAATTTCGGGAAGCTTCAGAAAAGCGGGAAACCTGGGAAGCGGTTCGAGATCGAATCATTGAAGAGTTAGGGAGGGATGCTGAATGAGCCAAAACCCTTTAATTCAAATAGAAGA
>SKRE01000172.1 GCA_007118655.1 Clostridiales bacterium
AAAAAAACAGGCATTGAATATTAAGGAAAATATTGAGGAGGTCTTTTCATGGACAAACCGATACGAGTATTAGTGGCAAAACCGGGATTGGACGGGCATGATCGAGGAGCGAAGGTTATTGCCAGAGCCCTAAGGGATGCTGGAATGGAAGTTGTATATACGGGACTTCGACAAACCCCGGATCAAATTGTACAAACAGCGATTCAGGAAGACGTAGATGTGCTGGCACTGAGTATTTTATCCGGAGCCCACAACCATTTACTTCCTACCATCGTAGAAAAATTAAAAGCAGAAGGGGTATATGAAGAAATACTGGTCTTAGCCGGCGGAGTGATCCCGAATGATGATATCCAGGGACTGAAGGATGCAGGTGTGGAAGCGGTATTTACCCCGGGAACCCCAACGGGAGTAACCGTGGAATTTATCAAAAATAATTTAAAAAAATAATTAAGAAGTAGATGATTTTTCTAAATCATCTACTTCCCTATGTAAAAAACAAATGGACAATTGATGAATCAGGTTACAGAATGGCGGTGGATTATGGAAAACATCAAAGAAAAACTGAGACAAGGAAACAAAAAAGCGACGGCCCGTATGATTACCATGCTGGAAAACAACGATCCCGAAGCGATCAAAATCTTAGGGGAGCTTTACCGGTATACGGGGAAGGCCAAAGTCGTCGGCATCACGGGACCGCCCGGAGCCGGGAAAAGCACCTTGACGGATAAACTGGTAAAAGCCCTTCGAAAAGAAGATAAAACCGTGGGCATTATCGCCGTAGACCCCACCAGCCCCTTTTCCGGAGGTTCCATTTTAGGAGACCGGATTCGCATGACGGACCTTGCGGTGGATCCCGGGGTATTTATTCGAAGCATGGGAACCCGGGGTCATTTGGGGGGACTCTCCAAAGCCACCCAGGGAGCGGTAAAAGCCTTGGATTTATACGGTATGGATTATATATTCATCGAAACCGTTGGGGTGGGACAATCGGAAGTGGATATAATGAAAACCGCAGATACGGTTTTGATGGTCATGGTTCCCGGCCTCGGGGACGATATACAAGCCATTAAGGCGGGCATCATGGAAATCGGAGATGTGTTTGCCATCAACAAGGCGGACCGGGAAGGGGCTGCAAAAACCCACCGGGAAATTGACAATATGCTGGATTTTGCAGAAACCGACTGGAGACCCCCGGTTCATCAGGTGGTGGCGATACAGGACAAGGGAATTGACGAGTTGTTATCCGCGATAAAAGACCATCTTGCCTATTTGGATGAATCGGGAGAGATGCTCCATCGCAGAATCAAAAGCAGTGAAATTGAAATACTCGAACTGATTAAAGATCGAATGATGCAGGATTTGCTAAGGGAAGAAGAGATTCAGGAAGATATCAAAGAGTATTCTAAACGTGTGGCGGAGCGAAAGCTGGACCCCTACGGAGCCAGTGAAAGAGTGCTGAGAAAAACGATTAAAAAGGAGGCGGAAAAATATGAAAACCACTAAATTGGATCATATCGGAATTGCGGTAAAAGATTTAGAAAAATCCTTAGCCTTTTATGAAGAGGTACTGGGAATCAAATGCCAAGGAAAAGAAACCGTCGAGGAGCAAAAGGTGCGGGTGGCCTTTTTACCCATTGGAGACACGGAGGTGGAGCTTTTGGAATCCACGGATCCCGATGGGCCCATTGCAAAATTCATCGACAAAAAAGGGGAAGGCATACAACATATGGCTTACCGGGTGGATAATATTGAAAAAGCCATTGCTGCCATGAAAGAAAAAGGCATTCGAATGATTGACGAAAAGCCCCGTTACGGTGCCGGGGGAGCAAAGATTGCCTTTTGTCATCCGAAGGACACCAACGGAGTATTAATTGAACTGAGTGAAAGATAAAAATTAATACAATTTTGGGGTAATAACGTGGTATTGGTATCAGGTCATAAAAAAAGTCCTGATTCTTAGCAGAATATAGTGAAAAAGGGTTTTCGATGATCAGAACTATGTTATAATGTGTAGGTGTAAAATCATATTTTAGATAGAGGACATTATTTATTTAGGAGGTTATGGTAAATGGTCACAGAGAGACTAAAGGATTTACGGGAGCGTAAAGAGAAAATTCGCGCCGGCGGCGGAGAAGTGAGAATCCAAAAGCAGCATGAAAAAGGAAAGCTGACTGCGAGAGAGAGAATCAACCTACTGTTCGACGAAGGCAGCTTCGTTGAAATCGATGCCCATATGAAACACCGGTGTGTAAACTTCGGGATGGAAAAAGTCGATGCTCCGGGAGAAGGAGTCGTTACCGGTTACGGAAAAGTTCACGGGAAACTGGTTTATGCCTATGCCCAAGATTTCACCGTAGTTGGGGGATCCCTGGGAGAAATGCACGCAAAGAAAATTGTGAAAGTACAGGAATTATCGCTGAAAATGGGAGCGCCTATTGTAGGACTCAATGATTCCGGCGGTGCAAGAATTCAAGAGGCGGTAGATGCCTTGTCGGGATACGGCCAGATTTTCTACAACAACACCATCGCTTCAGGGGTAGTCCCTCAGATTTCTGCGATTATGGGACCCTGCGCCGGGGGAGCGGTTTATTCTCCGGCCCTGACGGATTTTATCTTTATGGTGGATAAGACCAGCCAAATGTTTATTACGGGACCGGAAGTGGTTAAGTCCGTAACCGGCGAAGAAGTTACCTCGGAAGAACTGGGGGGCGCAACCACCCATAATACCAAAAGCGGGGTAGCCCATGTGAAGGCTTCCGATGACGCAAATTGTTTAGAGGAGATTCGAAGACTTCTGAGCTTCCTGCCTTCCAATAACATGGAAGGGGCTCCTCAAATTGCGGTAGACGATGACTTAAATCGAATGCTTCCGGAAATGGAAGGTTTTGTTCCGGAAAACGCCAACAAGCCCTATGATATGAAAGATGTTATTAAATCCATTGCCGATGAGGGAGATTTCTATGAAATTCAACCCACCTATGCAATGAATATGATTACCGGATTTATTCGAATCAACGGTTCAACCATCGGAATAATCGCCAATCAGCCCAAAGTACTGGCCGGTTGTTTGGATATTAATGCTTCCGATAAAGCGGGACGATTTATTCGAACCTGCGACTGCTTTAATATTCCAGTTCTGAATTTAGTGGATGTACCGGGATTCTTACCGGGAAAAGGTCAGGAACATGGAGGAATCATTCGACATGGAGCGAAAATGCTTTATGCCTACAGTGAAGCAACGGTACCGAAGGTAAGCCTGATAGTACGTAAGTCTTATGGAGGCGCCTATCTTGCCATGTGCTCCAAGGACCTCGGTGCGGACATGGTGCTTGCATGGCCTTCAGCAGAAATTGCGGTTATGGGACCCCAGGGAGCGGCCAATATTATTTTCAGAAAAGAAATCAAAGAGTCCGATGATCCTCAGAAAACCCGAGAGGAAAAAATCGATCAATACTCCAAGGAGTTTGCAACACCGTATAAAGCAGCGGAAAGAGGCTTTGTAGATGATGTAATTGAACCTGCAGCCACCAGAGCAAGACTTATCGATGCCTTTGATATGTTAGCAAGCAAGCGAGAAACAAGACCAGCGAAAAAGCACGGAAACTTCCCGGTTTAAGTTTCAGGAGGTTATGAATTTAACAAAGAGGTGATAACATGGATATGAATAAAGCTTTGCTAACGGGAGAAACCCTATTGGATAGACTGAGAGACCCTAGTGTGGAGATGTCTTTCGGCGACAAACTTGCCGCCAGTCTTCAGGTTACGGTTTTAGGAGTTGTCATTGTGGTACTTGCTTTGGTATTACTGTATTTTGCCATCAACATTATGGAAAAATTACTGCAGGATCCCAAAAAATCTGCTGCCAAGGCAACCGAAGCCCAGTCGGTAAAAGCGGTAACCGCAGAACCCTCAGAAGATCAGGAAAGCCAACAAGGGGCGAATGAGCAGAATTATGAGGAGCTGGTAGCCGTCATTACCGCGGCCATTGCAGCAAGCCTGGAAACATCCACGCATAATATTGTGGTAAGAAATATTGTACGATCCGCCGATACGACACCGGCATGGGGTAAGGCGGGAAGAGCGGAACAAATTAACCAAATGCACCGAATATAAAAATCCATTAAAGCAAATAGAAGGAGGAACATCAATATGAAAAAATTTAGAATCACGGTAAACGGCGTGAGTTATGAGGTGGATGTAGAGGAAGTGGGACAAGGCGGTGCTTCACAACCGGCTGCGCAACCTGCACCACAACCGGCACCTCAAGCAGCTCCTCAACCGGCAGCGAAGCCGGCGGCTCCTAAAAAGGCAGAACCGAAAAAGGAAGAAGCCCCCGCAG
The DNA here is from genome assembly GCA_007118655.1 of Clostridiales bacterium. Classification (GTDB taxonomy): domain Bacteria; phylum Bacillota; class Clostridia; order Peptostreptococcales; family T1SED10-28; genus Isachenkonia. The sequence continues at coordinate 4,340 of SKRE01000172.1, forward strand.
CACCAGCTGGAGCTCAATCTGTTGAAGCGCCTATGCCTGGGAACATCTGGAAAGTATTAGTTAAAGCAGGAGATCAAGTGGAAGAAGGACAAGCCCTGGTTATTTTAGAAGCCATGAAAATGGAAAATGAAATCAGCGCTCCCGCAGCGGGAACCGTTGCGAAAGTACATGTGGATGAAGGTGCATCTGTAGACAGTGGTGATGTATTAGTATCTTTAAATTAAGCGAATAGAAACTGATTGAAAGGAGATGCACACATGGTTGATGTTTTTATAGATTTTTTAGGGAGCACAGGGTTTATGAACTTAACAATTCAGCATATGATTATGTTGGTCATAGCCTGTTTTCTACTGTTCCTGGCCATCGGAAAAGGGTTTGAGCCGTTACTGCTTGTTCCGATAGCCTTTGGAATGTTACTTACAAACTTACCATTATCCGGTGTCATGCAGCCGATGACCGTAATGTTTGAAATTCTTACGCCCGGTGGTGGGACAGAAGGGATCATTGAGACCGGGATGGAAGTAGAACGGGTCGTTCAAAACCCCGGAGGACTGCTGCAGCACTTTTATACGGGAAATCAATTGGGAATTTTTCCTCCCCTGATCTTTCTCGGAGTGGGAGCAATGACCGACTTCGGACCCTTAATTGCCAATCCTAAAAGTGTATTTTTAGGGGCTGCAGCGCAGTTCGGGATCTTCTTTACCTTTATCGGCGCAATCTTAATGGGCTTTACTCCTCAAGCCGCAGGTTCTATCGGAATCATCGGTGGAGCCGACGGTCCGACGGCCATTTTGGTAGCCTCCCAATTAGCCCCCCATTTACTGGGTCCTATTGCAGTGGCAGCCTACTCTTATATGGCCCTTGTACCGATTATTCAGCCGCCGATTATGATGGCCCTGACCAATAGTGAAGAGCGGAAAATCAAAATGGAACAATTACGGCCGGTATCCAAGAAGGAAAAAATTATTTTTCCGATTTTGGTAGCCATTATTGTAAGTCTGTTATTGCCCCCGGCAACACCCCTGATCGGGATGTTAATGTTCGGGAATTTACTGAAAGAATGTACCGTAACCGATCGATTATCACAAACCGCGCAAAATGAGCTGATCAATATCGTAACGATTTTGCTGGGAATCAGTGTGGGAGCCTCCGCAAAGGCGGAACAGTTCTTGGAATTTGAAACCATTCAAATCATTATTTTAGGAGTGGTTGCCTTTGGTGTAGGTACCGCTTCCGGTGTGATTATCGCAAAGTTGATGAACAAAATTTCGAAAAAAGCCATCAATCCTTTGATCGGCGCCGCGGGAGTGTCCGCAGTACCCATGGCATCCCGGGTTGTACAAACCGTAGGTCAACGGGAAAACCCGAGCAACTTCCTCTTGATGCATGCTATGGGACCTAACGTATCCGGAGTTATCGGATCCGCCGTGGCCGCAGGCGTAATGCTGTCCCTCTTCGGAGGCTAAGGACAGAGGGACGGAGTAATTGTCCTCCCTCTTTCGAATCCTTTCTGCAAAGGGATTCGGATTGTGCCCTTGGGAATTTACTAGACATAAAGATCTTCAGGAGAGATAAACAAAAGCAATTGTTTATCTCTTTCTTTATGTAGGCTACA
>SKRE01000101.1 GCA_007118655.1 Clostridiales bacterium
ATTTATCTGTCCACGTCAGGGAGAATTCAGATCGGTCTGAAGGTAGAGGAAAAACAAGGAATATTAAAGGGATGCGGCGAAAATTATATTAGTATACTGAACAAGGAGAACTTCCAAATATAACGAGACCATCCGAAGCTGATAAAGAAACCGGAGCGGCAAAGAAAGCGAGGGTAAAACAAATGTTTATACAATGCACACAGACACTTAGAAAAAAGATTGGTTTAAAGGAAGAGGATCTTGTCAACGGGGAAGTGTATCAACGATATCCTAATTCCCTAAGGGCCTGGCACGGAAATCTGATTCACTACAACGAAAAACAGTCGGTGGTTCTGATCAATGATGAAACCCGATATGGAGTGCTGCTCTTTGGACTAAAGGCCAAAGATTTTGATGCAATTAATGAGCTGATATTTGAAGGAATCCGTGTTGCTCTTAGAATGGAAGGGGTGAGAGAAGAAGTCATCGACGAGTACTTAAGGGAAGACAACGGCATTTGCTATGGTAAAACAAAAAATCGAAGCACGGTTGCAAAACTTAATAACACCACAAGAAACCTTTACATGTCTCATCGGGCTCTGGAGGAAGACCGCATCATTCAGCGAAGCCTCTCCCGTTTGGAAAGTCGATATCCTGCCGGTCACGGTGAAAAACCTTATGTATTAATGCTGATGAATCTTCATGCCTTTGATCCTTATAAGAAAAAAAGCGTGATTGAGACGCCTCTTTATCAGTTGAAGATTCAACTTGAACTGAAGGGCCATGAAATTTACAGAAGAGTTGCGGTACCCGCTCTTTTTACTTTTCGCCAGCTCCATAAGATTATCATGACAACCTTTGATTGGCATGACAGTCATCTTCATCTCTTCGAAATCAAGAATACCAAAGAAAAACCGATCCAAATTTTGATGGACGATGACCCGGAAACCCTGGACTGCTTCAATGAGGAGACCCATCAGATCATGATTGAAAACAGGATTTTCCTTCAAGATATTTTCCCCAAGTATAGTCAGGTTAAGTATACCTATGATTACGGTGATTATTGGATGCACAACATTGAACTGGAACAAATTACGATGTCTAATCAGTTAGCTGGAGAATATTTGGGAGGCAGGGGCGAACGACCGCCGGAAGATGTGGGCGGTGAATCGGGTTTTAACGAATACCTCGCGGTGATGAAAGATGAAACGGATCCGGATCACGAAATGATGAAAACCTGGGGGGACAGCCAAAAGCAAAAATCGATAGACTCCGAAGAGATTAATCAAAGAATTCGGTGGATTTATTAGTTGAATAAGTCCACTGATCGAACCAATATCTGAAAATACTCTATGATTACCGACTGATATCCATAAAGGGGAAACCACGTCAATGCCTTTCTTTCTTATTACAATTATTGCATTGCTGATCTTGGTCAGTCTGGGGGAGATGCGGTCAAAGAGAAACGGATCCCCCGCCGGATGAAATTCTAGTGTTTTGCCAATGGAGAATTTTGATCCCCGGGAAGATGGTGAGAAGTAATTCATAGGTAAGGATTATCCGCATCCTGATACCAGGGGGAAAAAAAATAGAAAATTATGTTTGTTTTATTGTAATAGGAAGCAATTACATATATGATATAGAAATACAAGTATCGATAATCCAAAACGGATCACTTTTCCTTTGGCAGAAGCGCTCGTGAATACAAAAAAAGAAATGGGGAATGATTAAATGAAATACTGTAATATATGCAAACGGCATGTGGAACCGGTCAAATCAAGTTTGCGTTGGAAATGGTTAATATTATCTGCCTTTACTGTGGTGGGGTGGATTCCCTATGTGATTTATCATGTTTATTTTAAGAAAGAGGATCAGTGTCCTCAATGCCAAGAGAATCAACTGTCAAAACTGAGTCCGGAAGAAAGAGCCCTGAATAAAAAGAAAAGAGAACTTAGAAAAGCAAAGAGAGCGGAGCAACTGGGTGAAGGTAAAGATGATTTCGAAGACAATACTTTGGCTGTGTATACTGATGAAACCGATGAGTTGTTGAAAAAAGCCGACATAGAGTTTGAAAAGGGTTATGGAGATAAGGCTGTAAAACTGATTGACAAAGCACTGGTTATCTATGATGAGGAGGATGAGGTAGCCGAGTCCTTTCCCATATATAAGAAAAAAGCACGCTATCTATACCAGAGCGGACGCAACGATGAAGCCTGGGAATTATACAATTTTATGTATAGTAAATGTGATTCTCAACGAAAACTTCTAGCACAACTTTTTGATGAAAAAAGAAAAATGTTGGAGTTTGAAGGCAAATATTCAGGAGCGATCCGAGAGGCAGTCATGGCGAAAATCTATTATGACTGGTATTATCTGGATCTGGATCGGGGCGACGAAATTGATTATGAATGGACAGAGGATGAAACGTTCGACGAACTGGCAAAGAAAGCGGATAAAGAAAAACGTTGGGCTGAAGCAAGAGATATATTAGTGGAAGCCTATGATGATCTTGAAAACCTGGATTTCCCTGTAGTCAACAAAAAAGTCCATACGCTATTGAGAAAATAATAAAACCATACCCAGGACAGGTCCCTGTCCTGGGTAGACTCCGGTGTTATTCGTATTGTTCAGTCTGACAAAATGTGATTCCTTTGAATAAGGAGAAAGTATTGTAATAAACAATCAACTAAGTTGAACGGAGATGTGTTGATAATGATAAGTAAAAATGGTCTTGAAGACAGCAGCACATATTTAAACTTGTTTGATGATGCGCAAATAGGGATTTTCCGCAGCAGTTTCGACGGAAAACTTCTCTATGTAAATAATGCATTTTCGACCATACTAAAGTATGATTCCCCGGAGGAAATAATAGCTTCCATAAATGACATAGAACAGCAGATGTTTGTAAAAAAACACAATCGACCGGAAATGCTGGAGCAGATAAAAAGGGCAGGCAAACTTTCCAATCATGAAATCCAGTACTATTGCAAAGACGGCAGCATGATCACGGCCCTTTTGAATATTCAGATCAAACATGACCAACAGGGGAATGAACTTTTTCTTGAAGGGTTTATCAATGATATTACATATATAAAAGAGAAAGAAAACGCTCTAATAGAGCGTGAGGAACGGTGGAACTTTGCTTTAGAAGGCAGTGCCCATGGAGTGTGGGACTGGGATGTAAAATCCAATGTTTTTTATCGTTCCAAGCAGTACAACGCAATAAGAGGATACGGTAATAATGGTCTTAAAAATGCTTATGAAGATTGGATCGATTTCATTCATCCTGAGGATAAAGACCGGGTAGTTAAGGAACTGAATAAACACGTGGAGGGGAAAACCTCAATCTACACAGCAGAATACCGTATACAACAAAAAGACGGCAGTTATATTTGGGTGCATGAAAGAGCTAAAGCAACGGAAAGCGGGTCCGATGGCCGAGCCATTAGGATCGTCGGCACACAAAGAGATGTCACCAAGGAAAGAAACAGTCAGGATGCTTTGTTATACCAAAAGAAATCCTTTGAATGTCTTTTTGATAATTCACCGGAAGCCATCGCATACTTTGATCAAAATGAGAATATTATAAGGGTTAATCCGGCATTTACGAAATTATTCGGCTATACTGATGAAGAAGTGAAAGGGCGGCATGTGAATAACATTATTGATCCCTTAAATAAAATCGAAACCTACCTTACCTTTGCCCATTTTGATAAACAGAATTTGAAATTTAAAGATACGGTACGTTATGATAAATCCGGAAATCCAATAAATATTCTGGCTAAAGGAGTACCCATCGTAATTAACAATAAAATGGTTGCGGGTTACTCGATTTATACCGATGTACGATTTATGAAGCAAGCGGAAAAAGAAATTAAAAAACAGAAAAAAATACTGGAATCTCTATTTAGGTATTCACCGGATGCTATAATTCATATTGATCTGAACAATACTATTCTGGAGATTAATCAAACATTTACAGATATATTTGGTTATTCATTTGATGAAGCTTTAGGGAAAACCATAGATGAATTAATAACCCCTGTAAACCATATGGAAGAGGCTCTTGAAATCAACGATATGGCTCTCCAAAACAAAAAAATTGAAATTGATACTGTGAGAAAAAGCAAAGAGGGTTTGTTGATTGAGGTCTGCATTCGTGGAGGACCTACCATAGTTGATGGTAAAATTATAGGCTATCATGGTATTTATACAGACATTCGGGAACGAAAGGCAGCAGAAGCTAAAATCCGTTTTTTAAGTTTCTATGATAAGCTGACAGGCCTGTATAATCGTGCTTTTTTTGAAGAAGAATTAAAGCGTTTGGATATGGAACGGCAGCTGCCCCTTGCGATTATCATAGGGGACGTAAATGGTTTGAAGCTGACAAATGACGTTTTTGGTCACTTTGTTGGAGATCAATTGTTAATTGAAACTGCAGATATCCTTACAAAAGCTTGCCGAAAAGAAGATGTAATCTGCCGTTGGGGCGGCGACGAGTTTGCAATCCTGCTGCCTCGTACAAACAAAGAAAGTGTCGACAAGATCTGTTGCAGGATTAACGATTTGTGCAAAGAGCCTTCGGATCTGCCGATTAGCATCAGTATTTCCATAGGTTATGCTATTAAGCAGAGCAGTAAAGAATCCGTTATCGTTATTATTAAAAAAGCTGAGGAAAAGATGTACCGAAACAAATTACTGGAAAGCAAAAGCACCAGAAGTCATATCATTAATTCTCTCCAAAGGTCACTATATGAACGGAGTCACGAAACCGAGTCACACGGCAAGCGCATGAAAGAGATGAGTATCGCTTTAGGTAAAGGTTTACACCTTGATAATGATAAGCTCAATGAATTAGGGCTGCTGGCGATCCTTCATGATATCGGTAAAATGGCAATCCCCGACGCTATTCTTGAAAAACCGGGAAAACTGACAAGAGCTGAATGGGAAAAAATGAAAAGTCATTCGGAGATTGGCTATCGAATTGCGGAAACCTCTCCGGAACTGATCCATATTTCCAAATACATTTTATTCCATCACGAACAATGGGACGGCACCGGTTATCCCCAAGGGTTAAAAGGGAAGGAAATCCCTTTATTATCCCGAATCATATCCGTCGTGGATGTCTATGACGTTATGACCCATGATCGGGTCTACAAAAAAGCGGTTTCCCATGAAGAAGCCGTAAAAGAACTGCAAAGGTGTTCCGGCACCCAGTTTGATCCAGAAATCATCATCAAGTTTGTCGAGCTCTTCGGCCGTGTCAAAGAGAAGGATCGAGAGGACAGAGGGACAGAATAATTGTCCTTCCGGTAACATCAGTGAGGTCAAAATTTATTTCATCGATTAGAAACCTGCATTAAAATTCATTGGCTGAGACAGCAGAGAAGCATGATGCAGAATCAACTATTCCCAATGTTAAAATAAGCGGTAAAACAGGTAAGATACTCATATTGATACAGAAAGGAAAATGAAATAACAGGAGGGATTCCTTATGAGTGAGAAAGTGGAGAATACTGAGGAACCGAAAAAGTTCTCCTATGGTAAAATTTGGTGGATCGGTTTCGGCTTTTTGGGCGTTCAATTGGCATTTACGAGCTATAATGCATTCCTGCCCCTAATGTACCGGGAGTTTTTTGCATCCCGGGCAGCAGTGGGACTTTTAATGGGGACGGACAATCTGATCGGTTTGCTTTTGATTCCCATCATAGGGGCCTGGTCGGATCAGATGGATTCGCCCTGGGGTCGAAGGCTGCCCTTTATTGTAGTTGCAATACCTATCGCAGCCCTTACCCACTTTGCCATTCCCCTGGTTTCATCGGTGCTTGTTCTTTTGATTATTACTGAAATAATTTTCACAGCCGCCATGCATTCCTACCGTGGACCGATTATTTCTTTGATGCCGGATCATACGCCGCCGGAGAAACGATCTGCAGCAAATGGAATTATCAATCTGATGGGTGGCATTGGCAC
>SKRE01000135.1 GCA_007118655.1 Clostridiales bacterium
AATCATCACTTGGAAAAAAAACTGAAATTTAAAAATTTCATGGAAGCCCTGGACTTCACCAATAAAGTTGGAGAAATTGCAGAGGCGGAAGGACATCATCCCGATATATTTCTTGCTTGGGGAAAGGTGGAACTTACGGTGCTGACTCACAAAATCGACGGATTAAGTGAAAGTGACTTTGTATTTGCGGCTAAGGTGGATGAAATTGAGCTTCCATAGAATAAAAGATCGGATGAGTTGTGATATTGAGGGCAATCCTTCTTTCTTAAGGAGGAGCAGCCATGGCAATCTATGATCTGTTTATGGAGCCCTTGGAAAGAAACGGTCTCAGAAGACTGAGAAAAAAATTGGTTCCCAAGGCAAGGGGAAAGGTTTTGGAGATTGGCGCCGGTACCGGGTTGAATTTAGACTATTATGACAAGGAAAAAGTATCTTCCCTGGTGATGGTTGATCGGGATTTAAAGTCCCGGGTACTGAAAAAAAAGTTGGTTGACTTTGGAAATTTGAATACCGCTTTTAAGGAAGAGAACGTTATGAAATTGTCTTTTCCTTCAGGAAGCTTTGATACGGTTGTATTTACCTTGGTGTTTTGTACCGTAGCCGATGTTGAACAAGGCCTTAAGGAAATAAAGCGGGTATTAAAAAATGAAGGTTCCATTATTTTTATCGAACATGTTCGTCCTAAAGCCGAACCCTTGGGAAAAACCTTTGACACCTTGACTCCCCTTTGGAAAAAGTTGGCCAGTGGTTGCCACTTGAATCGGGAAACGGAGGAAACGTTAAAAAACATGGGATTTGATTTGAAGGTGGAAGATAAAATCATGAAGGATATATTTCTCGGTGGAACGGGAACCATAAAAAAAACTGCTCGGTGAGAGCAGTTTTTTTCGGTAATTTTAATAGCTTGGTAGTGCAAATCTTATTTTACAAAAGGATAAAAGCCAGTAATGAAGCGAAACTTCCTACTAAGATGATTAATGAAGCCGCATAAGAGAACTTCCAGAGACTGTATCGGGAGTAATGTTTTAAAACCGGGGTTAGAAGTCCAAAGGCAAAACCGCTGAACAATCCTCCTAAGTGGGCCGCATTATTGATCGAAGGTACCGTAAATCCTAAAAATACATTGATCAGTATCATGGGCAGCAAGGTGGTGCCGGTGATGGATTTCAGTAAACTGGGAGTATCCTTTCGAAAGCCGGTACCGAAAAGCAGGCCAATCAGTCCGAATATGGCACCGGAGGCGCCGACGGATATGGTGGCGGGATTCACAATCAAAGTTGCAAGGCTTGCAATAATTCCGGTGCTGACATAAATGGTCAGAAACTTATAGGAACCGTAAACCTTTTCTGCTAAATTTCCAAAAATATAGAGAATATACATATTGAAAAAAATGTGCATCATGCCGCCATGAATAAACATGGAGGTAACCAGACGAAACCACTGACCCTCTTCGATCATCAATGGTCCGAAATGAGCCCCGAAAACCAACAGCCAGCGCACATCTCCAAAGACATTGGAACCGCCAATCAAAAACATTAATAAAAAAACTAAGGCATTAATGAAAATCAAATAGTTTGTAAAGGTATTTTTAAACTTCATAGGTGGGCTCTCCTTCCTGAGGCATGCTGCAGAGTTTATGATTTTTTCATGAGATTTATTATGGATCAATATTATAGCCTTTTTAAATAGAATAAGCATTAGTTTAACATGTAGCAATGAAAAATACAAAAAATCATTCCTGATGTAAAGTTTATACCCAAAATCAGAGAAAATTCTAAAGAAAAATAAAAAGCCCCCCGGGTCCATAAATAATGACGTGAGGGGCGGGCAATGAAAATTATTAACTATTTGGGATCCTTACTATTTTGGGAATCATTTTTGTTGCCGGGATCTTTAAGATCCTTCGGGACATTGACTAAAGCCTCATCCTGTACAGCAGAGGTGATGGCTTCATTCAGGAGATGACTTTCCTCAACGGATTCCAACTGTTTTCGCACGGTTTCTTCCACATCGTATTCCTGAGCCAGTCCTGCCCTGAGGGAATAAACAATGAGCAGTAAAATCACGGCAAAGGGCAAACCTGTGGCAATGGAAGCGGTTTGTAAGGTGGTGAGACCTCCCCCGATTAATAATGTGGCGGCAACGACGCCTTCCATAATAGCCCAAAACACTCTTTGGGGTACCGGGGAATCCAGCTTTCCACCAGAGGTTAAATGGTCCACCACTAAGGAACCGGAGTCCGAAGACGTAACAAAAAATACCGTGACCAGAACAATACCCATGATGGATAATAGACCGGTAAAGGGCAGGTTCTCCACCATAGCGAACAAAGCGATGGATTCATCAATGGCTACTGCAGAGGCGATATCCGCAATGCCGTTGGTCTGCATAAAGAGGGCGGTGTTTCCAAATACTGCCATCCAAAAAAAGGAAAGCAAAGTAGGAAACAACATGACACCGAGAATAAATTCTCTGACAGTCCGTCCTTTGGAAATTCGAGCGATAAACATTCCTACAAAAGGAGACCAGGAAATCCACCAAGCCCAATAGAAGATGGTCCAGCCTCCCTGCCAGTTGGTGTCTTTAAAAGTTTCCGTCCATAAACTCATTTGGGACAAGTTAGTAACATAATGACCAAGGTTTTGGGTAAACCCGCTTAAGATATATACCGTAGGGCCTAAAATTAAAATTAAAAGCATAAAAATTCCCGCAAGGCCCATATTAAGCTCACTCAGTCGCTTAACCCCTCCATCCAGGCCGGCCACAACAGAAAGGGTGGCAAATCCGGTAATAACGGCGATTAGAATTACCTGGGTGGAGGTGGCGATTTCAAAGCCGAATAGAAAATTCAGTCCCGCATTGATCTGCTGCACTCCAAGCCCTAAGGAAGTGGCAAGGCCGGTTAAGGTTGCCAATACTGAAAGGACATCGATCATATTTCCCCAAAACCCATAGATTCGATTCCCTAAAATCGGATAGAAAATGGAACGAATGGTTAAGGGCAGACCTCGATTAAAAGCAAAAAAAGCTAAACCTAGGCCGACAATGGAGTAAATAGCCCAAGGGTGAATTCCCCAGTGAAAAAAAGTAGTGGTCATAGCCGCTTCTGCAGCGCCCGGTGCACCGGGGGCTAAACCAAACATCGGGGAGGGGTTGCCGAAATGGGAGATGGGTTCTGCAATACTCCAAAAGAGCAGTCCGATCCCCATTCCTGCACTAAGCAGCATCGCGTACCACCCGGGTTTGCTAAATTCCGGCTGGGCATCGGCGCCGCCAATTTTGATATTGCTGAATTTACCAAAGGCAAAATACAGGGCGGCGACAATGAAAATATTGGCCACAAGGATGAAAAACCATCCCGCCTGATTGGTAATAGTCCTCAAAACGTTATCAAAAAGCAAAGTTGCCTGGTCTTGAAACATTAAGGTTAAAAAAATAAAAATAATAAGGACACAGGAGGAAATAAAAGTAACCTGAGGATGGATGTCAAAGCCGTAACCGGTCCAGTTGTCCTCTCCCGGTTCTTTTTTTCCCGCATCATTGAAAAGGGAAGCGGTGGGACGAATTTGCAAGCCTTTGAAAGGAGGACGTTCCTTAATGGCTTTTTTTCGGGCTTCGACTTCCGCCTGCTTCAGTTTTTTTGCTAAGGCCCGTTTGGAAGCAATTTCTTTTTCGCGTTTTTCATTCATAATCCTGTACATCACGCTCCATTCTATTTATTTTAAAGATCAAGTAGAAAAACCGTATAAAAAAATTCTCTTGAACCTCTAATGATTAAAGTCATCGGTGTTTAGAGTTCTTTGATTAAATTTCCGCCGTCAACAACGCATTATACCACGAGCATCAGTTTACTTCAAATTATTTAGAAAAAAAACGGGAAGCATATAATTAAATCCCTATTACCGCCCCCGGGGATTATATATTTTATACCCTTTGTGCTATAATTAAACAGGATTGACAGGCGCATTATGAGCCAATAAAAATTGAGATTGGAGAATTCTTATGAGAAAAATACTCTTTGTTATAAATCCCGCTGCGGGAAAAGGCCGGGGCATTAAGGAAATTCCTCGAATCAAGCAGCGGTTCAAAGAATTTGATTATGAAATTATTATTTCCAAAGAAGCCAATGGCATCACAAAAATGGTTCAGGAAGAACTGAATAAAAACTATACCGACATCATTGCAGTGGGAGGAGACGGAACCCTGGGAGAAGTAATCAACGGGGTAGTGGGTAAAGATATTACCGTAGGCGTCCTTCCTCTGGGTTCCGGAAACGACTTCATTAAAACCTTAGGTCTTTCCGAAGATTTTGAAGAACGGCTTTTAGCCATTGAAAAGGGTTTAACTAAGGAAATCTATGCACCCTCCGTAAACGAGCATTATTTTATCAATGTCTTGGGATGGGGCGTGGATGCGGAAATCATTAAAGAAAAGAATAAAAACATTATTCGTGAGGGGAAACTGAATTATTTATACAGCACGTTGAAGATGTTACTGGTCTACAAGCCCAAGGAGGTAACCTTTACCGTCGATGAAAAGGTTTATACAAAGGAAGTTTATATTGTAGCGGTGGGCAATGGTCAATACGTAGGCAACGGAATGAAAATTTGTCCCGGAGCAAATCCGACGGATCAGGAACTGGAAATTTGTATTGTGGAGAAAATGCCTCGGAGAACCCTGCTTCGACATTTCTCGAAGATCTTTAAAGGAACCCACGGTTCCGTTACGGGGATTGAGATCCTAAAGGGCCGGCGAATAATTGTGAAATTCCCCAGGACCACGGTCATACAAGAAGACGGGACTCTTCGTCAGGTAGATGGCCTGGACTTAAAAAAAGAGAAAAAAATTCAATTTATTATTTAAAATGAACAAATGAGGAGTGTTGACTGTGTTAAATATCGGTTGTCATATTTCCATTGCCAAGGGTTTTTTCCATGCAGGAAAAGAAGCCCGATCCATCGGAGCCAATACCTTTCAGTTTTTTACAAGAAATCCCCGAGGGGGAAAAGCAAAAGCCTTGGATCCCCAGGATCTTGGGAAGCTTCAACAGCTGATGGTAGAGGAGGATTTTGCCCGGATTTTTGCCCACGGCTCCTATACTATGAATCTGGCATCCAATAAACAGGAGACCCGGGACTTTGCCAAAAACTTACTGAAAGAGGACCTAAAGCGGGTGGAAGCGATTACCAACTGTTACTACATTTTCCATCCCGGATCCCATGTTCAGCAGGGGGTTGAACAGGGAATCAAATATATTATTGAGGCCTTGAATGAAACCCATGACAACAATCAGTCCACCCCGATTTTATTGGAGGGAATGTCGGGGAAGGGAACGGAAATCGGCGGAAATCTCAAAGAACTGCAGCAAATTATTGAGGGGGTAGAACATCCGGAAAGATTAGGAATCTGTTTAGATACTTGCCACCTGTACTCCGCGGGATACGATATTGTGGACCGCTTGGAGGACGTTTTAGAGGAAATCCATCAGGCCGTGGGAATGAATCGACTGAAGGCTATCCATCTAAACGACAGCAAAACCCCATTCCATTCCAATAAAGATCGACATGAGGTCTTAGGCGAGGGTACCATTGGTTGGGAAGCAATTGAGAGAATTATCCGTCATCCTAAACTGCGGAACCTCCCCTTTAATCTAGAGACACCCAACGATTTATCAGGGTATGAAAGGGAAATAAAAAAGCTGAGGGAAGCCTGGCTATAAATTTCTCCGGTCAAGCAGCCGGTAGGTTCCAAGGGAAGCAAAATAACCGAGTACGAAAGTCAAAATAGTAGGAAGGATGACCAGCAAGGGATGCTTGAGAGCTTCTCCAGAAACTCCGCCGATGGTGTAAGCCGCCATATAAAAAGTAAGGGGCAGCTGAATCGCAGGAAAAAATGCGGAGGAGAAGATAATACCTCCTTTGCTCCTATACCCTCTGAACAAAATCAAGGAGAAAAGGTCGGTCAAAATTCCCCCGAAAAAAGCTATGAAAAACATTCCGATAAAAAAACCGCTTAATAATATGCCGATGAGGAGTCCTAATAAAGAAGAAATACCGAATTTCGGTATTTTTTTTGCGAGCAGGGTTAATCCCCCCGCATAAATTGGAGAAACAATAATGGCTTTATAGGCGGGAAGAGGCATGAATTGCATAAGAGGTATTAGAATATAGCCTAGAACAAAGATTGTGGAGACCGTTAAGGCAATCAGCAGCAGATCTTTAAGCTGAAGGTCAAGTAGTTTCATAAGGCACCTCTTTCCTTTATTTCTAATTTGCTTAGAGTAACATTATATAATGAAATTTTTAAACCATCAAGAAATTTTAAAAGTGTGAGCTTCATCACGGAATCGAAGGTAAAAATACCTTATGATGGGTTTAAGCAAGAAATACTACATTAAAGGAGAGATTAGACAATGAGTAATGAAATGTTTTGTCATCAATGTCAAGAAGCTGCAGGAAATATTGGTTGCAGTGCTAAAACAGGAGCCTGTGGAAAGCCAAGCAACGTTTCCAACCTTCAGGATTTATTAATTTATACGTTAAAAGGGGTAGCGGAGCTAAACCTTCAAGCTAGAAAAGCTGGATTAAATCAAGATAAAACCGATCGTCTTATGATGGACGGATTATTTTCAACAATTACCAATGCAAATTTTGACCCGGAAGCCATTAAAGACCGGATTGAAAAAGCCCTGATCGAAAGAGATGAGCTTAAAAGCCTCTTGAAGAAAGAAGGAAAGCTGGATAACAAAAGCTACAAAGGGTTTGCAACCTGGACAGGAGAAAGAAAAGACTTCGAAACGAAATCCGAAGAAAAAGAAGTGGGAATTCTCGCAACAGAAAATGAAGATGTTCGGAGCCTCCGATCCTTAGTGATTTTTGGACTAAAGGGTATGGCCGCTTATGGAGAGCACGCATTAAATCTTAATATGCATAAGGCTGAAATTTCAGAGTTTATTGAACGGGCCCTCGTTTCAACAGAAGACGACGGACTTAGCGCCGATGACTTGGTGGCCTTGGTACTGGAAACCGGTAAGTACGGAGTAGACGTTATGGCACTTCTTGATGAAGCCCATACATCCAACTACGGAAATCCGGAAATAACTGAAGTGGAAATCGGTGTTCGAAGCAATCCCGGGATCTTAGTAAGCGGACATGATTTAAAAGACTTTCAGGAACTGTTGGAACAAACCGAAGGAACCGGAGTTGATGTATACACGCATTCGGAAATGTTGCCGGCAAATTACTACCCTGCATTCAAAAAATATGATCACTTCGTCGGAAACTACGGAAATGCCTGGTGGAAACAAAAAGAAGAATTTGAGAGCTTTAACGGTCCCGTACTCTTTACCACAAATTGTATTGTACCTCCAAAAGCAAGCTACAGTGACCGGATTTATACCACAGGAGCTTCCGGATATCCCGGATTCAAACATATTCCTAATCGATTAGAAGGCGGGAAAAAAGACTTTTCAGTTGTGATCGAGCATGCTAAAAATACACAAGCGCCCACAGGTATTGAAGAAGGTAAAATTGTCGGCGGATTTGCCCACAACCAAGTTATGCAGTTAGCGGATAAAGTAGTAGACGCAGTAAAATCCGGAGCCATCAAGCAATTTTTCGTAATGGCCGGTTGCGACGGAAGAATGAAATCCAGAGATTATTATACGGATTTTGCTCAGGAACTACCGAAGGATACCGTTATTTTAACAGCCGGTTGTGCGAAATACCGATACAACAAATTAAATCTCGGAGATATCGGCGGCATTCCTCGGGTATTAGATGCGGGACAATGTAACGATTCTTACTCTCTAGCAGTTATTGCCATGAAGCTTAAAGAAGTATTTGAGTTAAATGACATCAACGAATTGCCAATCTCCTACAACATTGCATGGTATGAGCAAAAGGCGGTAATCGTTCTATTAGCCCTTCTGCATCTTGGCGTGAAGAACATTAAAATAGGACCGACATTACCGGCCTTCCTATCACCGAATGTTGCCAAAGTCTTAGTGGAAACCTTTGGAATTAACGGAATTCAATCCGTGGAAGAAGACATGGAGCAGTTCCTGGGATAATCAAAAGTATAGAAAACAGAAAAATGTTGAAAAATTATTATAACCGAAAAAAAGCGAAAAGGCCTTTGCCTTTTCGCTTTTTTTATTAACTTATAATAGAAGCCAAAGAATTACTGGGAAAAATGCTGCTGATTAATAGGTAGCTGCAATCTTTGAATCATCAATAGTTAGGGGGATCTTCTGAAATCCGATTATGCATATTTTTTTAGGGTTGTGCATATAGCAACGATTTTAAATATGCTGTGTAAAACATAGGGGATGGGGTATATGAAGGTTGAGAAGGAATTACAAGCAGAGGAGAGTGGAATATGAAAATAAAAAGCATTTATGTGCCGAAAGAAGAGCTGACCTTGGTAAACAGCACGGATAAAGTTCAGGATGTGCTGAATCATTTCGAAGATACGGGTATTTTTTCATTGCCTGTGGTCAAAGGGGACGAACTCATAGGAACCATTTACAAAGAAAAACTCTATCGGGTTTTAATGGATCAACAGGATGGGGCGGCTTATAGAAATCAAGAAATTGATTTTTCGCTGGTTGTAAAAACCAAGCGCTTTACTACGTTGGAATCTCCTGTGGAACTGGCAGCGAAGGAGTTTGTGGACAATCAGTTGACCTTTATTCCTGTAAAGGGGGAAGACGGAAGCTTTGCCGGGATTGTAACCCATAAAGCCATCTTTAAGTATTTAGTGGACCTGTTCGGCATCACCGAGGACAAAATTGTAGTGTACATAGAGAATATGTCGGGACAATTAGCCAAGGTATTGGAAGTATTTAAAAAGCTCAACGTAAATATTAAAAAAATAGTGGCGGAGGATGCTAAGGTGCTGAATCTGTATAGATTGATCATTCAACCGGATAAGGACCTGGGTAAGGTTCGGCAGGCTCTGAAAAATGAAGGATTCAGAATAGAAGACTAAGGGAATTCCTAACGGGAAAAACAATTATGCAGTAAAAAAATTAAAAAAGACCTTTCCATTAGGAAAGGTCTTTTGCTGTTCGAGAACAAAGTCCCTGAAATGTCAGGAAAGGGACATGGAACAATGGGTTATTCCAGGGACTCTTACATTAATCCCTGTACAAATACTATTAAAATGGCTATGGGAGCAACAAATCTAATCAAAAAGCTCCATACACCGGCAAGCTTGAAGCTGATCGTCCCTTCGTTGGTAGCTTCTTTAATGGCATTTTCAATACCCCAAATCCATCCGAGAAAAATACATAGGAAGAATCCGCCGATGGGCAGCAATAGATTACTGGCAAAGAAATCAATGGAGTCCATGATGTTTAGATCCCGGATTAAGGTAATATGACTTAAGGCGCCCATACCTAAGGAAGAGGGAAGACCAACGATAAAGACCAAAGCCCCCATTAGTAACGCGGCAGCCTTTCGGTTCATATTAAACTTATCCACTACAAAGGACACGGAAGCTTCCAAAAGTGAAATTGAAGAGGTTAATGCCGCAAACAATACCAAAAGGAAAAATAATCCTCCGAAAACAATCCCCATGGGCATTTCCGAAAATACTGCGGGCAACGTAATAAACAGCAGTCCTGCTCCGGTATCCGGTTCAAAACCTAAGGCAAATACTGCAGGCAGCACGGTTAGCCCTGCAACTAAAGCGATTAAGGTATCCAATAGAGGAATATAAAAAGAGTTTAGCGGGAGATTTTCCCCTTTTGAAAGATAACTTCCATAAGTAATAATTACCCCCATACCAAGACTCAATGAGAAGAATACCTGCCCTAGAGCGGAAAGAATCACATCTCCTGTAATGGCTGAGAAATTCGGTTCCAAGAAGAAGCGCACCCCTTCCATGGCCCCGTCTAAGGTTAAAGAACGAATCATGACAATTATCATCATGATAAATAGTCCGGGCATTAATATTTTACTGTACTTCTCAATACCGCCGCTGATACCGCCCATAACAATACTCAAGGTAAGTAAAGCGAAGATCCCGTGGAAAAACGCCGGTTGGAAGGAGCTTCCCACAAAGTCCATGAAAACCCCTCCATAGGCTCCGGCTTCCAGACCGCTAAGTCCTCCCGAAAGGGTTTGAATCAGATAATTGATAATCCATCCGCCGATAACACTGTAAAAAGATAAGATTAAGAAGGAAGCCAAGACTCCGATTCCTCCGACCCAAGCCCATTTTGACCGGATTTTTTTGTATGCTCCGATGGCATTAAGCTGTGTGTGCCTTCCAATAACTAACTCTGCCAGCATTAACGTAAAACCTACCAATAATAAAATTGCAAAATACACGATCAAAAATGCGCCGCCGCCGTTCCGGCCGGCTTCTACCGGGAATCGCCATAAGTTTCCAAGACCCACGGCGGATCCTGCAGCGGCTAGAATAAAGCCTATTTTCGAATTCCACTGTCCTCTTTCCTGCTGTTTCTCTAAAGATGCCAAATGTAAAACCTCCTTAAATTATTTGAATATGAATACTAAGTTAAAAAATAACCAACAGTTATATATATTATATTCTTCAGAATATTATTGCAAGTGTTAAATAATAAACAATGTGTGAAAAACTATAAAAATGTTTAAAGACCCCGGGATTCAGAAATAAACCTGAAGTTTTCTAGTTCATTTGGTCTAAATCCTCAAAGGATTTTATTTTTATGTTTGAACCTATCAGAAAATATAGTATAATGTAGAAAATAAAGGCTTTAAGACTATTTAAAAGGAGTGGGTAGAGATGTTAGAGTTTGATATAAATGACGATAGCCATATTGCAAAAATTAAAGTGATCGGTACCGGAGGGGGAGGAAATAACGCGCTGAATCACATGGTTAATTCAGGATTGCAGGGGGTAGAATACATAGCGGTGAATACTGATAAACAGGCGCTATTCAATTCCGTTGCTGACCACAAACTGCAAATCGGAAATAAAATCACCAAAGGCTTAGGCGCGGGGGCCAATCCGGAAATTGGGAAAAAAGCGGCCAATGAAAGTGAAGCAGAGATTGAAAGCTTGCTGCAGGGAGCAGATATGGTCTTTATCACTGCAGGAATGGGTGGAGGAACCGGAACCGGATCCGCACCGGTTATTGCAGAGGTGGCCAAACGGTTAGGGATCCTCACCGTAGGTGTGGTAACCGAGCCTTTCAGATTCGAGGGAAAAAGGCGAGCCCAAGCTGCGAAAGCCGGAGTTGAAGAGCTGAAAAAGTACGTGGATACCTTGGTAATGGTTCCAAACGACAAACTATTGGAAGTTGCGGAGAGTAACACCAGTATGCTGGATGCCTTTAAGCTGGCGGATAATGTGCTTCGACAAGGAGTACAGGGAATTTCAGATTTAATTACCATTCCCGGACTTGTGAATCTGGACTTTGCAGATGTCAGCACCGTAATGCGGGCCCAAGGGGTAGCTCATATGGGGGTCGGTGTTGCGGAAGGGGAAAACAAAGCGGTTAAAGCTGTAAACAAAGCCATTGACAGTCCTTTGCTTTCAACCTCTATTAAAGGGGCGAAGGGTGTTTTATTAAATATTACAGGGAATGCGGATATGAATCTTTTCGAAATCAATGAAGCAGCAGAAATTATCACCGATAAAGCCGATCCTGAGGCAAACATTATCTTTGGATCCGTCATCGATGAAACGATCGGAGATAAAATAAAAGTGACGATTATTGCTACAGGATTTGAAGAAGGGGAGGCTTCTTCAGAAACGACCTCCTCAAAAGATGAGGAAAAAGCGAAAAAAAGAGAATCGGAATCTCCAAAGGAGTTCGATATTCCCGAATTCTTATACCGTCGGGACTAAAGGTACTTAGAAGAACAGGAAACGAAGGAACAAAAAATATCAAAAAAAAACAATGCCGGGAATATTCCCAGGCATTGTTTTTTTATTCAGATTTATACATTCTAAATATAACTGTTTCATACCGTGACTTTGACTTTAAGGTTTTTAGTATGGTGACCGATTTTAGTCTGAAGCTGTTAAGTCGCAGCACTTTTTAGTAATTAATATGGCTTAGAAACAAACCAGTAATCCTCCAGGACCGGCGTGGGTACCGATTACAGGTCCCATGGTAGTTAGGAGAATCTCCTTCGGACTGAATTTTTCCATGATCTCTTCTTTTAGGGCTAAGGCATCGTCCAAACAATCGCAATGGGTAATACCGATGATTCGATCCTTAAAGTCGATGTTTTTCTTTTCCATCTCCTCAATTAAGGTGCGAACTCCCCGTTTTTTCCCTCTTAAGGTTTTAAGAATTTTAACATGGCCGTCTTCTACATGAACGATAGGCTTAAGGTTGAAAAGGTTGGCAACAAACTCCTTCGGTTTGCTGACCCGTCCCCCTTTAACTGCATTTTCCAGGGTTTCTAAATAAACTACCACATTCATTTGGTCTCGGTACTCTCGAAGGGTTTCCAGGAGTGCGGACTTGGATAGTCCTTCTTTTGCGAGTTCTGCAGCCTTTAAAACCTGCAGGCCTACTCCGATGGATCCGCTTAACGTATCAAAGGTTTCAATATCCCCTTCTACTTTTTCCTTTGCCACATTGGCCGCATCAAAGGTGGCGCTAAGCTTTGAGGATAGATGGATGCTTAAGACTTCCTTGTAATCCTCCACTCCGTTTTTAAAGGAATCAAAAAAAGATTGAGGAGAGGGCTGAGAGGTTTTCGGTAAGGTTGGAGAAGTTTTCATTTTCGTAAAAAATTCTTCATGGCTTAAGTCTACACCATCGGTATAATCTATTCCGTCGATTTCAATTTTCAATGGTATTACATCAATGTTGTGCTTTTCTATAAGGTCTTTCGGTAAATCACAAGAACTGTCGGTTACAATTTTCATAACACATCACCTTTCTGAAAGTTTTTTAATATAGTACTATTATATCATGTTTTTACAATCCTTTCACGGTTCAATACAAAATACTAAGAAAATTCAAAGAAAAGCACTGGAAAAAAGAAAGATCTCAGGCTAAATGTGTATAGCTGATAGAAACAGGGTATAATAAAACAAAGAATTGATAATAAGTACCCTGTAACGAAAGTAATGAAAAGCATGTACTCTGTTTACCATTTCATCACCAGGGTATTTAAAAAAATAAAAGAGGAGGAATCATAGTGTTTACAAGAAATGAGCTGGATAAGCTACTCGAGAATCGAAAAAAAGTAAACCTGTCGATTTTTTTATCTACCGGGGTAAAGGAAGGAAACCCCCAACAAGGAAAGATCCGGTTTAAAAACCTTATAAAAGAAGGAGCGAACCAACTGGAAAAACAAGGGTTAAGAGACACGGAGATCAAAAAATTCACAGCGCCTATGGAAGAGCTGGTGGACTATACAAAATTCTGGAACACCCTGGATCGAGGTTTCGCAATCTTTGCCACAGAGGACGGGATGTTTCATTACAACATGCCTGTAGAGTTTGAAGACACCGTAATGGTAAAAGATCATTTTTATATTAAACCTTTGTTTCCGGTATTTCAGCGCAACGGACAGTTTTACATTTTAGCGATCAGTCAAAATGATGTTCGTCTGCTCCATTGTACAAGAGATGATGTATCGGAAGTCGCATTGGAAGACGTTCCGAAAAACTTTACCGATGCCCTGCAATACGATACTCCCTCACCAACTCTGCAGCACGGCGCAAGAACCGGAAACGGTTCGGCAGTATTCCATGGGCATGGCTACGGTATGGAGGATGAAAAGGTGGACATCGCCAAGTATTTTCAAGTGGTAAGCCAGAGCCTGTACAAAGCCTTGGAGGACAAGTCGATCCCCATGATTTTGGCGGCGGTAGACTTTTTGCACCCGATTTTTAAAGAGAATAACAAATATCCCCACTTGATGGAAGAGGGCATTGTGGGGAATCCTGATAATAAAAAAGATAAGGAATTGCAGAAGGAAGGGTGGGAAATTATCAAGCCTCATTTGGAAAAAGAGGAGCACGAGGCTTTGGATAAGTACCATCAGCTGATCGGATCAGGAAAAGCTTCCCACGACGTTGAAGAAATCGTCAACGGCGCTTATAATCAACGGGTGGAAACCCTATTGGTCAAAGAAAATACTCAGTTATGGGGAACCTACGATGCTACTAATCAAAAGGTGGAAATCCATGAAAGTCCTGGGGAAGGTCAAGAAGAACTATTTAACTTTGCATCAATTCACACCTTTCTAAACAGCGGGAAAGTTTATATTCTGGAAGAAGAAAAGATGCCTGGAAATCATAAAGTGGCGGCGGTTTTCAGATATTAAACTAACCGGCGGGTGAAAATGAAAAATAGTTAATGGTTTAATTTGAGTTTAAATAAAGCTTTCGAATTCGTAAAGAGTTCGAAAGCTTTTAGTTTTGGATAAAGGGAAAAAAATTTTTCGGAGAAAATGCAGGGAATTCCAATTGGGATCTAGAATAGTATAATAACCGGAAGCAGATCCGTTAGATGTCTTAAAACAGACGTCCCTTGTTACTTTGCAGTAAATGTACATAAGGCAGAGAAAAACATCGGTTTTTTTATAGGAAATATGTTTTTGAGTAATTCCTGTGGACAAACGGAGAAGAAATATATAGAATGGTGTAGGTAATCATTATTTTGAAAAGGCAGTTTAGGGGGAAATAGGATGTCAGTAAAACAAAACACCTATGGAAATCATAGTTTATCTACTTTATCGGAAAAAAACAAGGTTCGTCTCCGTCCGGGAGTGATCTTCGGATCCGACGGTTTGGAAGGCTGTCAACATACCATAAGCGAAATTGTGGGCAATTCCAGAGACGAAGCCAATGCAGGTTTCGGGGATAAAATCATGGTCAATCGTTATAAGGATTATTCCATCGAGGTAATCGACTTTGGACGGGGAATCCCCATAGAATACAACGAAAAGGAAGAAAAATATAACTGGGAAATTGTATTTACCATTTTATACGGCGGCGGAAAATATCATAACAATCAAGCGGGAAGCAGTTATAAATTCAGTGTGGGATTAAATGGTCTCGGTACTGCGGCAACTCAATTCGCCTCGGAGTTTATGGACGTGGAAGTGGTTCGGGACGGATATCAATATACCCTTAACTTTAGACAGGGGGACAATATTACCGGAACCCCCGAGGGATATCTTAAGGAAAAAAACCCTTCGGATCCCTCGGGCACAAGAATTCGATGGAAACCGGATTATCAGGTTTTTAATGAGATTAAGATTCCCTTGGAATATTTCCAAAAGATTTTAAAACGGCAAGCCATTGTGAATAAAGGGATTACCTTTGAACTTTACGACGAGTTCTCCGGGGAAACCTTTACGTATCTTTATCCGCGGGGAATTGTGGACTATGTAAAAGAGCATAGTGAAGGATCCGCACTAACTGAGATTAAGTATTATGAAGCGGAAACCAAGGGCCGGGATCGTCAGGATAAACCGGAATATCATGTGAAAATGGAAGTGGCTTTTGTGTTTAATAATGAAGAGCCGATCCTGGAGTATTATCATAACTCCAGTTTTTTAGCGCATGGAGGTTCTCCGGATCGAGCGGTGAAAAATGCCTTTATAGCATCCGTGGACCAATGTTTAAAAGAGCGGAACCTTTATAAAAAGGGAGAAAAAAAGATCACCTTTACGGATCTTGAGGATAGTTTGATTTTGGTAAGCAATACATTCTCCACAGAAACCAGTTACGAGAATCAAACAAAGAAAGCGATTACCAACAGCTTTATTCAGCAGACCATGACCGCATTTTTAAAGGAAAAATTGGAAATTTATTTCATTGAAAATGCCAAGGATACGAAAATTATATTAGAGCAGGTACTGATTAATAAAAGAAGCCGGGAAAAAGCGGAAAAAACCCGAATTGATATTAAAAAGAAACTGAATAAAAGAATTGATAATATCACCAATAAGCCTAAGAAATTTGTGGACTGCAGAAGCAAAGATAAAAATCTCCGGGAACTTTTTATTGTGGAGGGAGACTCGGCTCTGGGGAGTACAAAGATGGGACGGAACTCTGACTTCCAAGGAATTATGCCCGTACGGGGAAAAATTCTTAACTGTTTGAAATCCGATTACGATAAGATTTTTAAAAATGATATTATTGTGGATCTGTTAAAGGTTTTAGAGTGCGGAGTGGAATTAAATACAAAGCAGAAGGATCTAAATACCTTTGATATTGATCGGCTGAACTGGAATAAAATTATCATTTGTACCGATGCGGATGTGGACGGATTTCAGATTCGGACCTTGATTCTTACGATGTTATACGTCTTAACGCCTACGTTGATTGATAGGGGGCATGTATATATTGTGGAATCTCCGCTTTATGAAATAACCGATAAGAAAAATACCTACTTCGCCTTTGATGAGGCTGAAAAGCGGCAGATTGTAAAAAAAATCAAAGGCAAGTACAGCCTGCAGCGATCCAAGGGTCTTGGTGAAAATGAGGCGGATATGATGTGGGAGACCACCATGAATCCTGAAACAAGGCGACTCATTCAGGTAACCCCTACGGATATCCATGAGACAAAAGCCGCCTTTGACCTGTTTTTAGGAGACAATTTAGAGGGCAGGAAAGAGTATATTGAAACCCATGGCTCGGAGTATATTGACGAAGTCGATGTGATTTAGAATTAAGAGATGTGGACAGGGAAGAACTAGGAGGCGTGAATTTTGCAAGGAAATGTGAACCAGACCAATATTATTGACACCTTAAAAGTAAATTATATGCCCTATTCAATGAGCGTCATTGTATCCAGGGCGTTGCCGGAAATCGACGGGTTTAAACCCTCCCATCGAAAGCTTTTATATACCATGTATAAGATGGGTTTGATCAAAGGGGCGAAAACCAAGAGTGCCAACATTGTAGGCCAGACCATGCGTCTTAACCCCCACGGGGACGGAGCTATTTACGAAACCATGGTTCGTCTAACCCGGGGAAATGAGGCCCTTCTCCATCCTTTTGTGGACAGTAAGGGAAACTTCGGGAAACGATATTCCCGGGATATGAGCTATGCAGCTCATCGTTATACCGAGGCGAAACTGGAGAAGTTAACCGAGGAGTTTTTCGATGATATCCATAAAAACACCGTTGACTTTATCGCCAATTATGATAACACCACAACGGAACCGCGATTGCTCCCTACCAGTTATCCCAATATTTTAACCACGCCAAATCTAGGTATCGCTGTGGGTATGGCCAGTAATATTCCCAGTTTCAACTTAAAAGAAATCTGTAAAACCACTGTAGAATATCTAAAGGACGAAACCGTGGAAATCGAAGAGCATCTTATAGCTCCGGATTTTCCCAGTGGAGGAGAAATCGTCTACAACAAAGAAACAATGAAACAGATTTACAATAAGGGTCGGGGAAGTTTTAAAGTTCGCGGAAAGTATCGCTATGATCAGAAAAATAACTGCATCGATATCTTTCAAATACCCTACACCACTACGGTGGAAGCCATTATGGAAAAGCTGATCGAATACATTAAAAGCGGAAAAATTAAAGAAATCTCTGACCTTCGGGATGAGACCGATAAGAACGGATTGAAAATCACCCTGGATCTAAAACGGGGTGTGGATCAGGAAAAACTGATGACTAAAATCTTTCGATTGACCGCTCTGGAGGATACCTTCAGCTGCAATTTCAATGTGCTGATTAACAGTTCTCCCCGGGTGCTGGGAGTCCGGGAAATTTTGCGGGAATGGACGAGTTTTCGCATGGACTGTATCCGGAGAAAGCTGCAGTATGATATTACAGATAAAACCAAGGAACTTCATTTATTAAAGGGTTTGGAGAAAATTCTTTTGGATATTGATAAAGCTGTAAAAATCGTAAAGGATACCAAGGTGGACCGGGAAGTAATACCGAATTTGATGGAGGGATTTGCAATAGATAAGGTTCAGGCCGATTTTATTGCGGAAATCAAACTTCGAAACTTCAACCAGGAATACATTTTAAAGAAAACCAAGGATATTAAACGGCTGGAAAAAGAAATTCTAAGCCTGGAAAGCACCTTGAACAGCGAGAAGAAAATCAAGAATTTGATTAGCAAAGACTTACTACGGGTGATGGAAAAGTACGGTCAGGAAAGAAAGACTACCTTAATTCATGAGGAGAAGGTTCAGGAGTTTAAAGAGGAAATTTTCGTCAGTGAATACAATGTAAAGTTCTTTATTACCAAGGGTCAGTACTTTAAAAAAATACCGTTAACCTCCCTAAGAGTGAGCAGTGATCAAAAGCTGAAGGATTATGACGAAATCATGCAGGAAGTGGAAGGAAGCAATAAAGAGGATTTGTTATTCTTTTCCAATAAGCATCAGGTATATAAGTTGAAAGCTTTTGAGTTGGAAGATGCAAAAGCCAGCGTGTTAGGAGATTTTCTTCCGAATCTGCTGGAACTTGCCGAAGGGGAAGAAATTATTTATATGACCTCTACCCTGGATTATTCCGGATGGATGCTGTTCTTCTATAAAACAGGAAAAGCGGCTCGAATTCCTCTATCCAGTTACGAAACCAAAACCAATCGAAAGAAACTGGCAAAGGCCTACAATGAAGAATTTCCTTTAATTCATCTGGAATTTATTAAGGAGGATAAAGAGTTGGTGGCTATAAGCAGTATCCGGAAAGTGCTGGTATTTAATACGAAAAAAATCAAAGAGAAAAATGCCCGTCACTCCCGGGGCATTCAGGTTCTGAAACCGAAAAAGGATAGCCATTTAAAAGAAATCAAACAATTGGAGGATGTTGATTTTGAAGATATGAGCTATTACAGGGGGAGTATTGCTACTATTGGAAC
>SKRE01000103.1 GCA_007118655.1 Clostridiales bacterium
CTTTTCCTGTCAAATTAATGACCTCCTCTAAATTAAATTCTAAAGCATCATGCAGAAAACGTTTTTAAATCCTAAAACTGAAGTATCTCATTTAGAGTAAGGCTTCTAAAAACTGTTTTTCCTCTATCTGCTTTAACTATTACATCATACCACAGGTAAAAAAAAAAAGAAAGCCCTTTTTTAATTTAATTTACCTTTTCTTTGATTTTTCTTGTTCTTTTTTACATTTCGATTATTCAAAATATATTGGGAATACTTGCCATAGCCTTCGAAAATCCCGCTTTCATCGAACTTCAAAGCCTATTTCCCCATCGCTTTTGTGGGAAAAGCCTGAAAAAAACTTCTGTAAAAGTTAAAAACCCCTTGATAGTTAAGGAGTTTTTAACCTTCTATAAAATTTCTAGCCTACTTCTTCACTTTTTTCTTCTCCGGTTAACACCTCGATAATCAGATCTTTGATAATCGTAGGGATCCGCTGAAAAACGTCGGGCCCATAGACTCTTTCCGACCGTTGATGTAAATCCTTCCCCCAGGGACCGATGTTCACCACCTTCATATTCAGCTTTTGCATTTCTTTAAAGGGGATCCGGTAAACCTCATCCCAACCGGGACTGTTGCGCTTAATCACATCGATATCCTCAGGCTTTCCTGTGAATCCGCAATAACTTAAATCGCTCATGCCCATAAAATACTCATTTTTTTGAAACTTGAAGTTGTAGTACTGCTCCGTAATCCGGTTCAGCCGCTCTTCCAATCGCAGATCATCCCCAGCAATATGATGATTGTTGATATGGGGATAGTAGGGACCGGACAGTCCAATAATAACCAGGGGTTCGTCAATGTTGATGTGCTCCCCCGTTAAGGCGATCAGCTTTACGGCCAGTTCCGGCAACGTAACCTTATTATCTTTAAAATCCTGTTTTAATAAGAACAGGGTTTTATCATAGGCTTTCTCAAAACGTTCGCCCCCATCTTCCATGGCTCTTTCATAGGCCTCTTCAAAATCCATAATCATTGGGGAATAATCAATGGACTCATATTCCTGATGGTTCATTTCACAAAAGGCCTGATAGGACCCGTCCACAAATACCAGGGTTTCCGTTACCGCTTCCTGGGCAAAGGTTTTTAACGACTCCAGGATTTCCTGGGGCTCCTTCACAAAGGTCAGCCAGTTGAAAAAACCCACAGCGGCTTCCGGAATGGAAGCGTCATAAACCTTCTTTTGGTCCTTTAAGTGAACCCACATGGGCGGCGGGGTGGCATCGTTCTCATGCACGTCGCAAAGTCCCGGATTCAGTTCCGTTCGCCGCTGAATATTGGCCATAATCATGGAAGGACTGATGCCGTTATAGGGATTGCTGATATGACTGGTGATTCCCTTGGCATAAATAATCGGCATCACCTTTCCTACACTGCCTTCATAGTATAACGCCTTGTCCCGTACATTGTTGAAGTAGGGTTCCGAATTAATGGCCAATTTATAGTTCAGCCCATACTTTTGATGAAGTTTATGAAGAAGCTCCACCCCCTGAAGCATTCCCTTGGATATGGTTTCTTCATCGGGAACCGATAGAATAAGAAGATTTCCTTTAAAGTCCTTTTCCTTGCTGAAATGATCCATCAAACCCATTTGAAGGGCGCCCCCGCCTTTCATGTCTGCGGTTCCCCGACCGAAAATCCAATTCTCATCCTGCAGATCCTTCAGTACATCCTTCTTTTTCGCCCGGCTTTTTAACGCCTCTTTTAACTCTTCGGGACGAAAGGCCATGTCCTCCAGACTGCCGTACTCCTCGATGCCCACCGCATCATGATGGTGAATCAGCACTACGGTCTCTTTTCCTTCACCCCTTACCAAGGCCCAAACCACATCTCTTCGGTATGCGTCATCTTTTAATGCTTCCGTGCCGAAATACTCGGGGTTTTCCTGAAAATATTCCCGTTCCCGAAACCAGTTGAGTATCACATCTTCAATAATGGGTTCGTAAACGGAATTGGTATCGCTTCGAATCGCCACCAGTCGGTAAAATATGGATTCAATAATCTTTTGCTCTTTTTCAGATATCATGCTTAGCCTCCTTTATCCCTTCAAAAACATACTGCGGATGTTTCCATGGGTTTTCCAGTTTTTCGGCGGTATCTTTTAATAAGGGCTGTCTTTATTATTTATACCAACAGCAGAAAACTTTACGCACCCTCAATTCTTATTCCTCTCAACCTCTTTATCCGTAACCTCCACCCCCGCCATTTTCATTAAATACAGGGCGTTTGTGGTCTTTGAGGCCCCGGGACGAAGTTTGTAGTCAAATTGAATTTCTCCCTGGTGATAGGTTTCTTGAAAGTGGTAATTTTTAACCCCCACCTTCGGATTTTTCTCCAAGTCCGTAAGCTCCAAATCATGGGTGGAGACCAAGCCGACCCCGCCGGTTTCATAAAGCTGCTGTATTAATATTTTCGCCCCAAGATGGCGGTCCGTGGAGTTGGTGCCTTTGAATATTTCGTCCAGCAGAAAAAATACGGGCTCCCCCTTTTTCGTCTCCTGAACGATCCCTTTAATTCGAAGGATTTCTCCATAAAAGGAGGATATGTTCTTTTCAATATTATCACTGATTCGCATACAGGTACGAATCTTCATTAAGGAGGCCTCCATTTCCTCGGCGCAGGCCTTGGTTCCGATATTTAAAAACAGCAGGTTGATTCCTGCGGTCCTAAGATAGGTGCTCTTCCCCGACATATTGGATCCCGTAATCAGCAAAACGGGGCTCTCGGGATTTAAATCAATGTCATTGACAACCCCATCCTTACTGATTAAGGGATGCCCCACGGATTTTCCCCGGTAAAGGGACGGCCCTGGGGCCACCTTCGGCAGGGCCCAGTGGGGATGGTCCCGGTGAATGTTGGAAAGACTGACCAGGGCCTCCAATTCAGCCAAGGTGTTGATCCAGTGCTCCAGGGCATCCCCGGACTCCTGCTTCCATTTTTCCAAATCCACCAGACAGCGGTAATCCCAAAGGGTTGCAATATTGATCGGAACAAACAGCAGATTTTGCTTGTTTAATGTTCGGTTGGCCAGTTTTTCCAGTACCTGAAGCTGATCCGTCCCGGATTTCCCTCCCCGGGTTTTTAAGGACTGCTGCAGAGACCTTAAACCCTCACTTTCAAAGCGGTGTTTTTCAAAGGTTTTTAACTGTCGAATATACTGGTTCAGCTCCAGTTGATAATCCTTCACCATGCCCAGTACTCTTCCCCGTTTTAAAAATCCCAGGGCAAACAATAGGCCGTGGAGGATCAGCAGCAGTGAAAAGGGAGCCATGGGAAATTCGGTGAGCATTCCCGCGAGTCCCGCACTTAGGGTCACCCAGGGCAGCGTCTTCACACCGATAATCACCGCCGGTTTTGAAAACACCGGATTCTTGGTGCTGCCCCACTCGATCACTTCACGAAAGTCCTTCGTTTTTTTTCTGCCTACCCTGCCCTCAACCAGAAACCTTCGGACCCAGATCCTTTTTCTTCCCAGCTCCTCTAAAAGCTTTTGGCGGCGGGTAATGGCCTTTTCATTGCTTAAGGGGGTGACTAGGAGCCGATGCAGTTTCTCCTTCCCCAGATTGGAGGTGGTGTCATCCAGCCACTGAAATACGGAGTTTTGTCCAAAGAGATCCAAGTCATAGGAAAAAGCATGATCCGAATCAATAAACTCCGCCCCCCGTTCCGGAAATTCCCGCCAATTCCCCTCTTTTCGCATTCTTTGTTTTTTATAAAGTTCTAGATACCCCTTTAAATACTGCTCTCGCTCCTTTAAGGTTTCGTGGCGCAGGACAAAGACAACAAACCCCAAAAAGGAGAGGATAAAGCCTCCCCATAACAGAAGGTTTTCCCGCTGAAAAGCAAGGATAAATCCCGTACTCAAAAATATCAGTACCATCAGTACTCGAAGGTTGCTCAGTCGGTGTTGCCGCTGGGACAATACTTCCCACCATTTTCGAAATTTTTCTTCCCCTTTGACATACCCGGGGTAAATCCTCGGTTCCTCCATATTATCCATCCTCATTCGGTTATTTCCCTTCCTCTTCCAGGATTCTAAAATACTGGGAAATTTTCTCCAGGCCTTCCCGGACGATTTTCGGATCATTGGCATACCCGATTCTCAAGTACCCTTCCTGCTGTAAGGCCTCTCCGGGAACCACAAAGGCTCCGGTATCCCGAAGCAGCCCCAGGGCCAGGTCCCGGGACTTGATCCGGTAATCGTATTTAATGAAAGCGGTGGTTCCCGCCTTCGGCTTTGTGTAGGAAATCCGGGGTTCCCTTTTTACCCAGTCCTCCAACTGCCGGGCATTTTCCAGGATCAGATTCCGGTTTCTGTTTAAAATTTTATCCTTTTGCTCCAGGGCAATCCCCGCTAAAAAATCATCGATTTTTCCGCAGCTGATGGTGTTGTAATCCCGGTGAATGTTGATTTCCTTAACAATCTCCTTCGCCGCTGCAATCCAGCCGATCCGAAGGCCCGCAAGGGAAAACACCTTGGACATGCTGCCCGTGGAGATGCCTTTTTCGTACAAGTCGAAAATCGAAGGTCCGAAGGCTTCTCCCTGGTGAATCAGTCCCCGGTAAACTTCATCGGAGAGGATATAAGCATCATGGGCCCGGGCGATTTCCACGATTTCTTCTAAGCACTTCTTATCCATTAAGGACCCGGAAGGATTGTTGGGATTGTTGATGGCGATCAGTTTCGTATTTTCGTTCACCATTTTTTTCAGTTCCCCCAGGTCCGGCAAAAATTCATTTTCCATGGTTAAGGGAAGAATTTTCACCTTCGCCCCCAGGGCTTCCGGGATGGAATAATGCTGCTGATAGGTGGGCATTACGGAAATCACTTCATCTCCCGGCTCCACTAAGGCGGAAAACACCAGATGATTGGCTCCGATTCCCCCGTGGGCGATCACTACGTTGGAAATTTCTGCAGTCTCATAAAGATCCGCCGCCTCCCCCCGAAGCTTATCGCTACCGGGAATCGCTCCATAGGTCAGCTGCATTTCATAAATCTCCTCCAGAGCCTCTTTGCCCCGTCCCTGAAAATCCAACAGCTCCTTTACGGTCAAAGACTTTACGCAGGTTTCGCCTAAATTATACACCGCGTCATTCTCATATTCATTCATCCATTCCTCTACGCCAAAAGCTTTGATTTTCATCGGTATCATCCTTTCTTGAGTTCCTTTTCTTTTAGTATAGTAGATTAAAAGAAAATTCACAACAAAACGAGAAAAATAAAACCCCTCACCGTGATCGTGGTAAGGGGTTGATAAAAAGCATTCAATTTACAGGCTTTCCTGCACCGGTTGTTCTTGATCTTTGTATTTCCAGGTTTTTCCCATAAACCATCCAAGGGTAATCAACGCCGCCCCAATCCCTACGGGATAGGAGATGGAGGTGGACAGCTGGAATCCTTCCGGGGCTTGCAGAATATAGGTAACGATCACCGCGGTCATAAAGGTTGCGGGGATCGTGGCGATCCAATGCAGTTTCCGGTTCTGCACAAGATATACCGCCGATGCCCACAGTACCACCGTAGCCAGGGTTTGATTCGACCAGGCAAAATAGCGCCAAATGATATTAAAGTCTATTAAACTCAGGGCAAAGCCCACCACAAATAGGGGAAGCGCTACCAGCAGCCGCTTTTTCGTCTCCACCTGACTGGTCTTGGTAAAGTCTGCGATTACCAACCGGGCACTGCGAAAGGCGGTGTCTCCGGAAGTGATGGGACAGGCAATGACGCCCAACATCGCCAGCAATCCTCCAACGGTACCCATGAGGGAAGTGGAAACTTCATAAACCACGGCTCCCGGACCTCCGGCACCGCTGGCTACTGCCAGGCCGTCGGTTCCATAGTAAAAACTCATTGCCGCCGCCGCCCATACCAGGGC
>SKRE01000134.1 GCA_007118655.1 Clostridiales bacterium
GACGGAACCAATTCTTTGGGGAGATCCTGAAAATGAGGTCAATAAAACAGTAAATATTAAGGATGTCAGTGATCTGTTCGGAGAAGAGGATCTTGGAAGCGTAACCGCACCAAATGGAGATACTTTCACTTACACGAAAGATTTCGCTTGGGAAGATTATTGGATGGAGAACGGTGAGAACGGACCCTTCAGTTTCACCTATGAAAACACTGCAACCATCGTAGAAACCCAGCAGGATGCCGATGCAGTGCTCAAAGTCAATGTACAGGATTTCATTTACGAAAGTGCATGGGCGAAAGGGGAAGGGGAAGGCGTTACCGCTCACGCATTCACGGATAACGGATTCAGAAATTGGGGTTGGAGCAATTCAATCGATGAACCTTATGAGGGTTCATGGACCCTTTGGGCAGGAGCTGCACAGAGTGACACATCTAAGGGAACCGATGTGGGGCAGGTTGAAATTTCCTATATTAATGGTGAATTAACCTATGAATTTCATATGGGTGCCGGCTACACATTAACGAAGCATGACGTGTATGCAGGCAGCAAGATGTTCCCGACTTTAAGAAACGGACGATCGACCACTGCACCGGGACAATACTCTATTGGAAAGAATCTTTCCGGTGAGATTTATGTAATTGTTCATGGAGTGGTAGGATTGCCTAATCCGAATTTTGGGCCCAAATAGAATAGAAGGGTAAACTGAAAAAAATAGGGGCGGGTAGAAATACCCCCTCCTATTTTTTGTCGAAATCCATGATATTCAAAAGATATAAAACGTTAATGGACACATGTTGTTATTATCAAAAAAACATCCCTCCGGGAAGTCGGATCAGAATTTGTGGGATGTATGGTTGCCTCTTCGGCGTTAAAGGAATATAATACATTTAGGATCTGTAGGTATCTAAAATATAAGTATGATCAAATCCTTCGAAACATTCGGTTTTGAACTAAAGGAGCGGAGTGTTTTCTTGATGGATTAAAGGGATCTTCTATAATGCAAGAGCATGGATAAGGCAAACTCTTAAATACAAGGAAACGGGTGAAGAAGATGGATAATCAGTCGAAAATAAATAGCAGTCGGGAAAAAAAGATCGGGGTTTTGTTTGGTATGCTGGCCTTTATTGTATGGGGAAGTCTGCCGGTATACTGGAAGCTGTTAAATCAGATTCCCGCCGCGGAGATTCTTGCCCATCGGATCACCTGGTCCTTTGTGTTTGTAACGGTTCTCCTAGTGATCAAGGGAGATTATCAAGCGTTGAAAGGGGTGCTGAAAAACAAAGGACAGCTCAAACTAATTCTGATCGCGGCAGTGTTAATCACTGTGAACTGGTTTACTTATATCTGGGCAGTGAATTCTAACTTCGTCCTTCAGGCAAGTCTTGGATATTATATCAACCCCTTAGTGGTGTCTCTTCTAAGTATGATCGTGTTTAAAGAACGGTTCAACAGGGAAAAAACCGCAGCACTGATTCTTGCTGCCATCGGAGTCATCATCCTTACGATGCAGTATGGTCAGATCCCCTGGGTGGCATTGATCCTGGCGGTGACCTTTGCCTTTTACGGCCTGGTAAAAAAACTTCTTGCGGTGGATGCGGTTACGGGTATGGCCTTAGAGACCCTTGTGATTACGCCGATTGCCCTTTTGTATCTGGGATATATTCAGGGAACAGGGGAAGGGAGCTTTTTTGCCATTTCCACACCTATGGTGCTGCTCCTGATGCTTTCCGGTGTGGTGACAGCAACCCCTCTGCTTTGGTTCGCAAAATGCACCCAATTGGTGGAGTTTTCCACCATCGGGTTTATGCAATATATCGCCCCCACCATTAGCTTTTTCCTCGGAGTGTTTCTTTTCAAAGAGGATTTTACGGTAATTCATCTGATCAGCTTCTGTTTTATTTGGACGGCCCTGATCATCTATACAATTGCAATGACCAATGCGGAAAAGCTTAAGAAAAAGAAGATTCGGGAAGCGGTATAAGGGGAAACACTATAAGCAGAAGATTCCTAGCTCTCAGGGAGAGGGTTCTTTTGTGAGGTTGTAAAAAACAATGTTTAGAATTGTTTTTACAACCTCTTTTTTTTACAAAGGGACAAGATTCAACAGCATGACTTTTTTTTGAGCTTCCCGTTGAGCCTCTGCTATTAGTTTTTGGAAAATCAATCGAGAATTTTCATCATCGGGTAATAATTCTTCCGGATGAAACTGAAGTCCTACAAAAAAATTCTTATTCAGGGCTTCGATACCTTCGATGATGCCGTCTTCGGCGTGGACCGTTGCTTTGAATCCGTTAGGAACCACATCTACAGCTTGTATATGATAACTGTTGGTGCACCAATTATCTTTTTTGATAATTTTATAGATGTAGCTATCCTTTTTTATTAGGGTCTCATGACATTTTTCATTTTTTGGAATATCCTCTTTATGTCCTTTGATGTTCTCTTCAAGTAAAGTGCCTCCGAACACCTCAGCGATCATTTGATGTCCGCGGCAAATTCCTAATACCGGAATATCTCTTTCCCATGCGCCTAACATAAGTTTTTTTTCGAAATTATATCTTTTGGGTTGTTGGGCCTCTAGGGTAGGATGCTCATGAGGCGGAATCTTTTTTGTATTGCCCCCTCCTGAAAAAACGATTCCGTCCAGTTTTCTTAGAATGGCGTCTACATCGTTATCAATATTATTTTCTGTTAGTTCCGGGGGGATTAATAAAGGAATCCCTCCGTTCTCGTATATGGCTTTAATATAAGGTTTTCCTGCAAAATAATAACCGCTCTCTTTCGATTCATCCCTTGTTTCTTCACTCCAGGCACAGGTTATGCCAATAACAGGTCTCATAAAATCACTCCTTCTCAAGATGTATCTATTTTTATTGCTCATATAATAATACCACTCTTTAAATACTATAGATACAGCAGTGATCCAGTGAAGCAAGAGGGTTTAATTGACAAGGATCATGAAGTCTGATTTTGAGCAGCAGTTGTGATATAATGGTAATTGCAAGAAAGAATTCTACAAAGACACAGCAACGTTGATAAGGTAACAATTCTAATGAACTACTAGTTACTTCGTAGCCTGAAATTCAAGTGATTATTTGGGGTGAAGAGAATGAATGACAATTTTTTTAAAGAAATATTTGAAAATTCAAAAAGCGGCGATGCTAATCCTGACGCTATATTAACCATTCGTTTGATTGATGGAATAGTTATCAATGTAAACACAGCTTTCGCTAAACAGCTCGGGTATTCCCGGGATAAATTAATTGGTAAGAATTGCAATGAATTAAACCTACTCGTAAATCCAATCCAGTTTAAAGATTCCCGGTTGGAATCAACTGAAAAAAACCTGAGGGATGGGGGGGCGTATGTCTTCCCTTGCAAACCGACGCAGATGTGGTAGGAGTCTTATTTGTTTCTGTACCCCTGCCACGGGAAATTACATCTGAAGATTTGAAACTGCTCGTGTTGGAGCTCTTCCACAGGATATCCCCGGGGGCTCAAGAAAGAGGAAATCCCCCTTGCGGCCAGAATATTTGCCGTGGCGGATGTTTACGATGCTCTTACCGGCGACCGACTCTACCGTAAAGCCTGGCTCAGGGATAAAGCCCTTGAATACATCCGCCGGGAAAGCGGCAGGCACTTCGACCCGCAAGTAGTGAAGCTGTTTTTTGAGGAGGAAAGAAAATAAATGGGAATATATGGAGAAGAAAATCATCTTAAGAAAAACACACAAAATGTGCTGGAATACATCAATATATGCCAAACCTTAACATCCAGCAACATAGAATATCGTTTTTTTACGGATTCAGTCAAAGAATTGTCCGGAGCTGCTTTGGTCGGTTTAAATCTCGTATCGGAAAAGGACCCGGGCAAGACCACGGTAAAAGCAGTTTCCGGAGGGTCGGAAATCTTATCCGGATTAATGAATGAGATTGGTTTCAATCTGGAAGGCACTGAATGGGAAGCCAAAAATCAAGGGTTGAAAACAAATGAGAAGAACAGACTTACTTATTTTTCATCCTTTAAAGAGATTAAATATTATGATTCCTTCCCTCGCCTAGCTTCTGTATTTAAAGCGGTAGAAACTCTCTTCCTTCCCGGGGGGATCTATACGATGGAGTTTGATTATCAAGGAGAATTTCTTGGGATTATGACCTTGATCATGCCCAATAATAAATTGATAGAAAATAAGGAGCTGATTGAGCTCTATATTAATCATATATCAGGCACAATAAAACGTTTTCGGGCAGAAAACAAGCTGCAGCAGAAGGTGAATGCTTTGGGTGAAAGTGAAGTCAGGTTCAAGGCTTATGTGGAAGAATCTCCTCTGGGTATTTTTATAGCAGATAAGGCAGGGAATTATCTCGGAGCAAACAGTTCCGCTTGCCGGATGACCGGATATACAGAAGAAGAGCTGTTAAGCTTAAGCATCCGGGACTTGCTTGCCCCCCAATTTTTAGAGAAAGGCCTAGAATTGTTTGGAAATATGCTGGAAGAAGGCTCTGCGGAAGTTGACGTTATGCTAAGGAAGAAAAACGGTGAGACGTTCTGGATCAATTTGGCAGCAGTAATTGCGGATAGCAGCCAGGTGATCGCTTTTTGTCAGGATATTACGGAGCGCAAAGAAAGTGAAGAACGAGCCAAGGAGCTGAACTGCCTCCACAGTTTTTCCCGCCTGCTTCAAAAAGAAAAAAGCAACCTGGATAAGATCCTGGAGGAAACGGTAAAACTTTTACCTCCGTCTTTTCAGCATCCGAAAGATGCGGTGGCTCGTATTACCTTTAAAGGGCGGGTATATCAAACAAAGGACTATAAATCGACCCCCTGGAAAATATCTTCTCCCGTGGAATTAAACGGTGTATCAAAGGGAAGCATAGAAGTATGTTATCTTAATAAACCGCCTCTTTATGAAGGGGAGTGTTTTATTAATGAGGAGAAATTGATGCTGGGAACGATGACAGTTCATATCAGCCGTGTTGCAGAACAAATTCAAACTGAAGAAGAACTGCGAATAAGTAAAAATCATCTTTCAACAACGCTGGACTCCATCGGAGACGGTGTGATCGTTACTGACGCCGACGGAATGATTACCCGTTTGAATCCTCAGGCGGAAAAGCTCATGGGCTGGACAGTAACAGAAGCTTTGGGAAGGAGCGTGCATGAGGTTTTTCATATTGTTAACGCTAAAACCGGCGAGCCGGTGCCGAATCCGGTGTACCAAGTGATTGAAACCGGAAAAACACAAGGTTTGGTAAACGATACGATTCTCATCGACCGCGGGGGAAAAAAGCATCATATTGCCGACAGTGCAGCCCCCATTCGAGATAAAGCCAATAGCATGTTCGGTGTGATTATGGTGTTTTCCGATGTAACCCAGCGTAAAAATGCAGAGGAATCCATAAATTACCAACTTCGTTTTGAGAAACTGATTGCGGATATATCCAACACTTTTGCCAGTCAGCCCTTAGAACATTTTGAACAAAGTATTAACCACGCCCTGGAACTGATCGGTGAATTTTTTCAGGTTGACCGCAGTTATGTGTTTCTGTATTCCGAGGATGGGAAGCAGATGAACAACACCTATGAGTGGTGCGCAAAAGGGAGCGGAATACAAAGAGGTAAGCTGCAGAACATACCGGTCGATATCTTCCCCTGGTGGAAGCGACAGTTTTCAGAAAAGAAAATTGTCAATATCCCGGATGTGGAAAACCTTCCGCCGGAGGCTAAATCAGAAAAAAAAGCATTCCAGTCCCAAAATGTACGATCTATTCTATCGATACCAATGAAGAGCAATGGCGCTGTTTTGGGCTTCCTCGGTCTTGACGCCGTAAGGGAGAAAAAAGTATGGACAGAAAACCACATAATGCTGTTAACTGTGGTGGCGGATTTGATCTTAA
>SKRE01000155.1 GCA_007118655.1 Clostridiales bacterium
ATGAGTCAGTTCCACAATTTCTTCGATTTCATCTTCCACCAAACCGTAAAAATTCGGATTTTGCACCAATACTCCCGCAGTGTTTTTACTGATTTTTTCTTCCAGGGCGGCCTTGGAGAAGGTGCCCTCCTTAGTGGGTACCACCACAAGTTCCAAGTCCTTAAAGTGCAGATAGGTTTTCAGCACCCGCAGGGTGTTGGGATGAATATTATCCGGCACAATAATCTCTTTGTTCCCGGTTTTGTCCACCGCCATAAATGCAGCTTCCGCCACGGCACTGGCGCCATCATACAAGGATGCATTCGAGACGTCCATCCCGGTTAAGTTGGTGATTAATGTCTGGTATTCAAAGATTACCTGCAAGGTACCCTGACTGATTTCCGGCTGATAAGGGGTGTATGCGGTATAAAACTCGGATCTTGAGATTACATGGTTCACTACGGATGGTATGTGTCGGTCATAGACACCGCCGCCAAGGAAGTTTACCAGTTCCTTACCTTGATTTTTCCCGCCGAGTTTTTCCATGTGTACTTTAATTTCCGCTTCCGTCATGGCCGGTTTAAGGTTTAAGTCCCGGTCCAAACGAAGTTCCTTTGGAATATCCTCAAAAAATTCTTCGATGGAGTTAAAGCCGATGGCTTTAAGCATATCCTTTTCATCTTGGGGCGTGTTGGCTATATAAGGAAACATATTTACTCCTCCTCAATAAAGTCTTTGTACTGAACTTCTGATAAGAGGTCCTCTAATTCTTTTTTGTTGGTAACTTCCACTTTAATCAGCCAATTTCCCATGGCATCTTCATTTACCAACTCCGGAGCATCTTCCAGTTCTTCATTAATTTCCATAATTTTTCCGCTGATGGGCATATAAAGATCCGAGGCAGCTTTTACGGATTCTACTACTCCAAAGTCGTCTCCCTGTTCGAATTCTTCGTCTACATCGGGCAGCTCAATAAATACGATATCTCCCAGTTGTTCCTGGGCATAGTCGCTGATTCCAATTGTCGCATGATCTCCTTCTACCTTAACCCACTCATGTTTCTTCGTAAAAAATAATTCACTCATTCAAATTCCTCCCTTTGATTTTTAATTGATTCTTGGGATTCCTCCCGGATACACTTATAATGTATTTTTATCCAATTCTATCGGATTCAATCCCTATTTCAAAAATCTTTTTGAAATAATGGTGGCCTCAATCTTACGTTTTCGCACTTTAATTTCAATGGTACTTCCCATTTTACTATGGTCGATGTCTACTAAAGCGTTGCCGATGCTCTTTCCTAAGGTTGGAGACAGATAGCCCGTGGTTACATGGCCGATCTTTTCCTCCCCTTTGTAGACTTCATATCCTTCTCTTGGAATTCCTTTTTTCATCAGCTCGAAACCAACGATTTTTCGTTTGAGGCCTTCTTCTTTTTGTTTCTGAAGGGCTTCTTTTCCGATATAGTCATCCTCGGTAAACTTCACGAAGAATCCCAGTCCCGCTTCAAGAGGGGTGATCTCCTTGGATAGTTCGTTTCCATAAAGGGGCAGTCCCGCTTCAAAACGGAGGGTATCCCGAGCTCCCAGGGCTGCGGGTTCAATGCCTTCCTCTTCTCCCGCATGTAAAATCTCCCGCCATAGTTCCCGGGCGTCTTCCGGCTTCATATACACCTCAAAGCCGTCTTCTCCCGTATAACCGGTTCTGGAAACCAGACAATCTTTTCCCTTGATTTTAACACCGTCTTTGAATGTGAAAAACGTAATCTCTTTTAAATCCGTATCCGTGAGCTTTTGTAATATGGCCTCCGCCTTCGGACCTTGTATGGCCACTTCTGCAACATCATCGGATTCGTTTATTACTTCTGCCTTAAAGTCTTTTTGCTGATCTCTCATCCACTGAAAATCCTTTTCAATATTTGAGGCATTCACCACAAGATAATAATGCTCCCGGTCAAACTTGTAGACTAATAAATCGTCTACCACTCCGCCATCGGGATAACACATAAAAGTGTAAATAATTTGACCATCCTTCAAGGACTTGATATCATTCGTCATTAAATACTGCACGAAAGCCTCCGCCTCTTGTCCCCGAATACGAATTTCTCCCATATGGGACACATCAAAGAGGCCGGCTCTTTCCCTTACGGCTTGATGCTCCTGTAAAATCCCTTCGTACTCTATGGGAAGTGCCCAACCATGAAAATCTACTACATTTCCCTTCGCATTTACATGTTCTTCATAAAGGGGGGTTTTTTTTGCATTTTCCATAATTTATTACACTCCTTTCTGTGAACTCTTTATAGATAGCTATGGTAATTCTTTCTATAATTGTGATTATAGTATAGAAAACTGAATAATTCAACTGTTAAAAAAATAACTATTGAAGACTGGTTATCTAGTTGTAAACCTTGTCATAATTGGGTATGAGAAATAATAACCCTTTGTTAAATAACCACAAAACAACCCTCCACATACAAAGGAGCTTTCTGTATGCGATATCCTCGAAATAACAATTTAAATCTCCGGGAATCCCTTTCGTAAATAAAGCCTCCGATGGTTGATCTTCCATCGGAGGCTTGTTTTATTTTTCCATGCTATTATAATAATGATATTCCATGGGTGTGACAGGTTTCAATCATATCCCTGGACCAAATCCCGGCCTGCACTTCCCCGATATGGGCTTTTTGAAGAAAAAACATGCAGATCCTGGACTGTCCGATACCGCCTCCGATGGTCAGGGGCAGGGTGTTGTCCAGTACCATGCGATGATATTCCAAGTCCTTTTTCCAAAGCTCTTCTTTTTCCTCCAACTGGCTGGCTAAGGCTTTATCGTCCACCCGTATGCCCATAGAGGAAAGTTCTAAGGCTCTTTGCAGGGGCTCAAACCAGAAGAGAATATCTCCATTTAAGGACCAGTCATCATAATCCGCCGCTCTTCCGTCATGCTTTTCTCCATTGCTGAGTTTTTTTCCGATTTCCATTAAAAACACTGCGCCTTTTTCTTTTGTTATGGCATCTTCCCGCTCTCCTGCACTGAGCTTCGGATAACGATCCGCCAGCTCTTGGGAGGTTAAAAAAGTGATTTTATCCGGAAGGCTGGGCTTCAGCTGGGGATAGGTGCCTGCCACAAGTTTTTCCGTATCTTTAAAAACCTGATAAAGCTTTTCCACCATTTCCTGAAGGGTTTCTTTTGAGCGCTCCTCTTTTGTTAAAATCCGTTCCCAATCCCATTGATCTACATAAACCGAGTGGGTGTTGTCCAGGACTTCGTCTCTTCGAATGGCATTCATATCCGTATAGATCCCTTCCCCGGGCTGAAAACCATAGCGGTACAGTGCCATTCGTTTCCATTTTGCCAGGGAATGAACAATTTCAACCTGTGCATAGTCCAAGTCCTTTACATCAAAGGAAACCGGCCGTTCTATTCCGTTCAGGTTATCATTCAGTCCCGTTTCCGGACTTACGAACAGGGGCGCCGATACCCGGGTTAAGTTTAGGGCCATGCCTAATCTGCGTTCAAAGTGATCCTTTACTTTCTTTATCCCCAGGGCAGTTTCCCGAATATCCAGGGGGGTTTTATAATCCTTTGGTATAATCAGTTTTTTTTCTCCGTTCATTGGACTCTCTCCTTTTATTTTATATACTCCTGCGATTGTAGCCTGCCATCAATACACTTCCTGCACTTATTCTGCTTCCCGGGATCATGATCCTCGAACAATTTTATGCTAATATAAAAAACCTCTCCTCCTTTAAAATAAATTTAAAGGACGAAAGGTTCAAGTTTCGCGGTACCACCTTTATTGGCTAATATAAGCCCACTCATGTTCTCTACGGATTAACATCGATAGAGTCCCCTTATAACGGCGGGATCCCGACTAAGCCTACTCTGGATAAACCATTTTGGTTAGCAACTCCGAGATGTTTTTCAATATCCTCTTCATACCGGGTTCTCACCTTCCCCGATTCTCTGGAAATCCAATAGATATTTACTCTTCTCATCATAGTCTTTATGTTCTCTAAATTATCTTACTAATTATAATATTATAATCTCTTCCCGAATTCCTGTCAAGCATAAAAATAGATTTTTATGAATAAATTTTCTGTTTACGGCTCGTTAGCCTGCTGTGTCCTTAAAATTCCTTGGAAATCCTCTACATCCATGGGCCGGTACATGTAATATCCTTGTCCCACATCACAATCGTATTTTTTCAAGATATCCCATTGTTCTTTCTTTTCAATTCCTTCCGCCACGGTTTGGATTTTCAGACTTTTCGCCATCTCAATCACGGATTTCACAATCGTCTGTTCACTGTCATTCTCTACAATATCATCAATAAAACTCTTATCAATCTTCAGTTTGTCAATGGGCAGGTTTTTTAAATAACTGAGGGAGGAATACCCGGTTCCAAAATCATCCAGGGCGACTTTCACGCCCATTCCCCGTATACTTTTCATAATCTTTACCGCATAGTCTAAATTATTCATGATTACACTTTCGGTAATCTCTATTTCAAGCAAAGGCTTCGGGAAAACTGAGGCTTCCATGAATTCTTGAATGCTGTCCAGCAATCCGCTGTGTAAAATCTGGGGGACTGCTAAATTCACTGAAATCGGCACGGGGTTGATTCCCCGGTGGAATAAATTTTGATAAAACCCGCAAACCTCTTTTAATACTTTTTCCCCAATGGGAACAATGATTCCCGTCTCTTCGGCCACTGCAATGAATTCTCCCGGAGATATTCTTCCCTTTCTTGGATGATTCCATCGAAGCAGGGCTTCTCCCCCAACAATTCGACCGGTTTTCACTTCGATCAGGGGTTGAATCTGTATCATGAATTCATTGTTTTCCAAGGCTTTTCGCAAATCACTCTCGAGAATAATATTCTCCCGTATTTTTTCATTCACCTCCCGGGAGTAAAAACGCATCCGGTCTCTTCCGTTATTTTTTGCTTCATACATGGCAGCATCGGCATTTTTCAACAGGGTATCCTTATCCTGTCCATGCTCCGGACAAATGGCAATCCCGATGCTTCCCGTAATATTAAACTGGTACCCCTTTACCGTGCTTTTTTTCTTTAATGTATTCAGCAGGCGGTTAGCGGTGGCATTCACCCTGTTTCGATCTGGGTTTCCTGTTATAACCACCACAAATTCGTCCCCTCCGAATCGGGTGAGAATTTCTCCGCCTTCCAAATTCTCCTGTATTTTTTTTGCAATTTCCATTAGAAACCGGTCTCCCATTTCATGGGTAAGAATTTCATTCACCTTTTTAAAGTTATCCAGATCAATTAATAAAATTGCCATTTTTTCTTCATTATCCATAATTAGCTTAATCTGTTCCTCCAGATACTCCCCTAACCAAAACCGGTTCGGAATCTTCGTGGTACTGTCGTAATAAGCCATTGTCTGTATTTTTTCTTCTTTAATCTTTTCCTCTGTAATATTGGTGTGAGAGCCGCAGACTCGAATCGGCCTTCCATTACTATCCCAAATGGCTTTCGCTTTGCTGAGAATCCATATGTATTCGCCCTTCCGGTTCTGTATACGGTATTCCGTTTCATAGTGATCCCTTTGTCCTTCCAAGTATTGGTTCAAGACTTTCTGTACCCGTTGAGCATCCCCCGGGTGAATTAAGTTCAGCCAATCCTTTCGACTGTGAATTTTTTCAGCGTCCTCATACCCTAACAGTTCCCGGAGTTTGGTAACTAAAAACCGGTCGGTCTTTACGTTCCAGTCCCAAAGCCCATCCTTAGACCCTTCTAAGGCCAGTTGATAACGCTCTTGCAGTATCCGCAGATTTTCCTGATTTTCTTCCAGGGTTTTATACTTGTCCTCCAAGGCTTCCTCGGTTAAAATCAGTTCCCCATGAAGGGTTTCCAGTTCTTCGTAGTTTGCGGTCAGCTTTTC
>SKRE01000152.1 GCA_007118655.1 Clostridiales bacterium
CAAAATAAAGGCCAATGCCCCTCCCGCCTAATAGCGGGGACGTTTTGAACGAGGGAGTCCCCTTGGCAAATGTGATAGAAATAAGAAAAGGAAAAAGGATCGGAGAGTCTCCGATCCTTTTTCCTTTTTAACAAAGTACTTACATCAAGCACCTTTTGTAATTTTTC
Organism: Clostridiales bacterium; assembly: GCA_007118655.1. Taxonomy (GTDB): domain Bacteria; phylum Bacillota; class Clostridia; order Peptostreptococcales; family T1SED10-28; genus Isachenkonia. Next base: position 168 of record SKRE01000152.1, read on the forward strand.
CTTGTAAAAAATTCCTGGACCTAGTCTACTTCTACAATCCATCCCTCGGGTGCTTCAACGTCTCCGAATTGAATGTTGTACAGGGTGTCATATAATTTTCGGGTAATGGGTCCCACTTCCGTCTCGCTATGGAATACGTGGAAACCATCCTTATGCTGAATGCCTCCGATCGGCGTAATTACCGCTGCGGTTCCGCAAGCTCCCGCTTCCTTAAACTCATCCAGGTTATCAACGTAAACGTCCCGTTCTTCCACTTCCAGGTTTAAATATTCCTTTGCTACATGAAGCAGGGAATACTTCGTGATGCTGGGCAGGATCGACGGGGAGTCGGGAGTGATGAATTTGTCGTCATGGGTAATTCCAAAGAAGTTTGCTGCGCCCACTTCTTCGATTTTTGTATGGGTAGCAGGATCCAGATAAATGGCGTCTGCAAAACCTTTATCCTTGGCAATTTTGTTGGGGAATAAGCTTCCTGCATAGTTTCCGCCCACTTTTGCGGCTCCGGTACCATAGGTTGCGGCACGGTCATAGGGTGAGGTCATAAAGTTTACGGGCTTTAGACCGCCTTTGAAATAAGGTCCTACGGGTACGGCAAAAATGGAGAAAATGTACTCGGGAGCAGGACGAACACCCAGGTTATGGCCCACACCAATTACGAAAGGTCGTAAGTACAGGGTAGCACCGCTTCCATAGGGAGGCACAAAATGTTCATTTGCTTTTACGACTTGCTTAACCGCATCAATGAATTTTTCTTCTGGAATCTGCGGCATTAAAATTCTCTCACAACTGCGGTTAATTCTTTTAGCGTTTTGGTCAGGTCGAAAAAGTTGGACTTTTCCATCTTTTCTTCGATAAGCTTTCATTCCTTCAAAACATTGTTGACCGTAATGAAGAGCTGTCGAGGCTTCGCTTATGCTCAGGTTGTTATCTTCAACCAAGGTGCCTTCATCCCACTGTCCATCCTTCCATTTTGAAAGGTAGCGGTAGTCGGTCTTCATATAGCTAAAACCCAGTTTGCTCCATTCAATATCAACTTTTTTGCTCATCTTAATCCCTCCATAAAGTATTTTTAACTTAATAAGAACATTTTATTCTCAATTATCAATATTATATCATACTTTTAAAAAACTGGAGGGTCTCTACAAAAAGTTTAACAATTCAAACTTCCAAGCAAAAAAGTTGAGACGGGCATCCTTATCACTGGAGCCTAAATGTGATAATATACTAGATATAGTAAAGCATTTTATAATATTGTATTCGAGGAGAAATGATCCATGAAAAATAAAAGATTAAGGGCCGGTTTGATGGTGTTGGGAGTCCTCATGTTTTGTATCGGAATTGCGGAATATTCCTTTGCTGAGGGTGAAGAACATCAATTTCGGTATGAAAAATTGGATAATGATACCGTGAGAATTCTCGGCTATGAAGGAGAAGGGAAAGATATCTTAGAAATTCCCACCACCCTTCAGGGTTACGAGGTCACCGTTATCGCGGAGCAGGCTTTTCGAAACCGGGGTCTTAGGGAAGTGATATTACCCCGTAAGCTAAGGGAAATAGAGCCCTATGCTTTTGCCTATAATAAGATCCAAGAAATTCACTTCCCCGACACACTGGAGTTAATAGGGGAAAGAGCCTTCGGCAACAACCGGTTAACAGTCCTTACAACACCGGCCTCCCTAAAGCATATAGAAACCTGGGCATTTCTGCATAACGATATTGAGGAAGTCCGGTTTAATGAAGGCTTGGAAAAAATCGGATCCGGAGCTTTTCGGGGCAACGGACTAAGAAGCATGGAACTTCCCCCGGGGTTAATAGAAATCGGGAGCTACAGCTTTGATGAGAATCAGCTTGAAAGCATTGCGTTTCCCAAGTCCATTGAAAGCATAGGGGTTGGAGCTTTTAGAGGCAATAGATTAAAAGAGGTAACCCTGCCGCAGAATCTCCGGGCCCTGGGAGCGGAGGCCTTTATCCATAATGAAATAGGACAGGTGACCTTTGAAGGCCCCTTGGAGATAATTCCGAAGAAGGCTTTTCAAAGCAATGAAATAAAGGGTATTGTTTTTCCAAGGCATTTAAAGATTATTGGAGAGTCTGCCTTTCAGGAAAACAAACTAAACAACATCACCCTGCCCGGGGGTGTTGAAAGTATCGGAGATTTTGCCTTTCAAAACAACGACCTGAAAGTCCTCGAATTATCAAAAGGACTTCGAATTATTGGAAGATCCGCCTTTCGGGATAATCAAATAGAAGATCTCCAACTCCCCGACAGCGTGGCGGAAATACACCGAGGGGCCTTTATGAACAATCGGTTACAGAATGTGGGATTTCCATCGGAGCTTCAGGTGATATCGGTAAACGGTTTTCGAAACAATCAACTGAATACCGTTGAACTGCCGGATGGTCTGGAAACCCTTGGCAGATACGCCTTTTATCAAAACCCTTTGGAAGAGTTGGCCCTGCCTCCGGCGCTGGAGGGGACCGTTGCCATGGAAGAAATTATCGGCTACAATCCTTTAAACCAAGAGGCAGAGCAGGAAGAACATCGGGAAGAGGCGGATACAGATCAAAGGACCCCGGGGGTTTTTTATTTATGGCAGAACCACCGAAGGCTCTTTACCTGGATTACTTTTCTGATGATTATCTCCGGGATCACCATTATTGGAAGACATCTTTATAAAGAAATGAATAAAAGCTCATAAAGGGAAGGGGCGGTTCTAAAGAAAATTTTCAGTATCCCTCAAATTGTGATGGAACTCACAGAATGATCCCCGGTCTTCTAGTACAATAAGCATTAGTTAATCCATAATATAAAACAGGAATAAAAGGAAAGGATGATTAATAATGAGTTTATTTGTAGGACCGATTCACCACTGGTTGTTCAATAAAATTAAAACCTTTGAGGAAGTTGAAAAAGAAGCAATCCGTTGGGCGGAAGCCAATGGTTTTGAAGGCGAGGCCCTGGCAGAAAAGATTTTTGAAAAATACGGAGCACCGGTAGGAGACCATGCCCTGGAAGACATCATCGATACGGGAAATATTCACGGTTGGCTGCAGGAGCAGATCTCCCGGGCAGAAATCCGCCAAAGCGCTTTAATTTCTGAAATCCTTAGGAAAGATCCCAAGGCTGTAACGGCGTTGGAAAAAGTATTTCGAGAAGAAGGACAACGCATAGGGAAAAAATTCGCCCAAAAAGAAGACAAGAATACCAATACGGCAGCGGCACTGTTTGAAGGACTTCATGATTATCTGCTGGAAGGAATGCCTTGCGACCGGGTTACAGAAGTGATCAATCAGGACGGGAAGGAAGTACTTTGGAAAACCAATCAGTGTCTTCATGAAAAGTACTGGGAAGCGGTGCAGTCCGATGTTGAGACTTTTTATCGGCTCAGGGATTCCTGGATTCAAGGATTTATTGAAAGCGCAAATGCGGAGTTTGCTTTTTATCGGGAAGCCCCGTTACTTCAAAAGATAAAACGGGTAGAAGTGTAAACAGTTAAGGATATAATCGAAGGATAAATTGAAGAAAGAAGGGATCGAATGGACGGAATTCAATTAATGATTGAGGAACACAAAACCATCAAGCGGATGCTAGAGGTAATTCGAAGCTTTTGTTTACGAATCCTCGACGGAAAAGAAGTTGATGGGGAAGATGTTTTTAAAATGATTGATTTTGTAAGAAATTACGCGGACAAACATCATCATGGAAAAGAAGAGGATTTGCTTTTTAAATTCATGACCGAAGAATTGGGAAGCACTGCAGAAAAGCTGGTTCGAAACGGCATGCTGGTAGAACATGATTTGGGAAGACTGTATATGCGAGAGTTGGAAGAGGCTACGGAAAAAATGATTAAGGGCGATGAGGAAGCGAAGGTGGATGTCATCGGTCACGGGATGTCCTACTATCATTTGCTCCAGCGGCATATCGATAAAGAAGACGGAATGGTTTACAAGTATGGAGAAGATAATCTTTCTAAGGAAACCATAGAGCGAATGAACCGGGAAACGGAGATTATCGAGAAGGAAGCAAGGGAAAAAGGCCTTCAGGAAAAGTACGAGGCCCTTGTAAAAGAACTGGAAGAAAAATACCGATAATCATAAAGTGAACAGCCCATAAAAGAAGTAGAAAAGATCTCGGTCTTTTGTACTTTTTTTATGGGCTGTTTTCACGAGGGGCCGGGATGTTTAAAATTATTGGTCTTAACCAACCCCTTTTTTTAGTAAAACTAAAAGAATTCAGTGTTTGTTTTTTCAGGCCTTGGGTAAGTAATACAATGAGATAAAAATAAAGGAGGTTTTTGCATGTCAAATTATCATGAACCGGTAGAATTATTAAGTGAAAAAGCAAAAAATATTACACGAGCCATCAATAGCCTAAGAGAAGAATTAGAAGCGGTGGACTGGTATAATCAGCGGGTGGAAGCCAGTGATGATGAAGAGTTAAAACAGATTATGGCTCACAATAGAGACGAAGAAATTGAACACGCCTGCATGACCATCGAATGGCTGCGAAGAAACATGGATAAATGGGACGAAGAATTGAAAACCTATTTGTTTACGGATCAGCCGATCATTGAAGCGGAAGAAGGAGGAGAGGCAGGAGCAGAGGCCAGTGGAGGAAAGCCCCCGAGCACAGGGCTCAACATCGGGAAATTAAAATAAAAACGATTATGGAAAAGAGAAAATCCTTAATCATAACATTAGAGGAGGAAGAATATGGATATTTTAAAAAGAAGCATTGCACCCTTAACCGAGGAAGCCTGGAAGGAAATTGATGAACGGGCGATTGAAGTTTTACACTCTCACTTATCGGCTCGAAAAACCGTACATGTGGAAGGTCCCAAGGGATGGGACTTCACCGTGGTACCGGAAGGACGCTTAGCCCTTGTGGATGACGAAAAAGATGTAAAAACCGGCATATATAAATCCACGGCATTGGTGGAAGCCAGAATCAGCTTCGAACTGGATCGATGGGAAATGGACAATATTGTACGAGGGGCCAAGGATATAGAACTGGAAGCCTTGGAAAACGCGGTTCATAAACTTGCGGTGTTTGAAGAAGAAGCCATCTATAACGGATATGATAAAGGTCAGATTAAAGGATTAAAAGCATCCAGTGAACAGGATACCCTAACCTTTGGAGACGATGCGAAAACCATTCTGGAAATGGTTGCAAAGGGAATAATTATGCTGCAGGATGCTTTTTCGAAAAAGCCTTACAATCTTGTAGTGGGGGATGAAGCATGGAAACGAATCAACCGGGAATCCAATAATTATCCCTTAGTAAAACAGGTACAAGAGCTTATTGGGGGAGCCGTCATCCACAGCCATGTGGTTGAAGGTGCGTTTTTACTTCCTGTCGACCATGAAGACCTGGAAATGACCATTGGGCAGGACTATTCCATCGGATACGAGTCCCATACCGATGAAAAAGTTCGGCTGTTTATTACGGAATCCTTTGCGTTTAGAGTCTTGGATCCCGCATTAATCATCAATTTCACCGTATAAAACCGTAGAAGGCAGCAGGGTTTTATCAAAATGAGAAAATAAAAACCGTAAAAGTAGGGAAACGGAATAAAAGTCGCCTAAATCGTATTCAAATTATCAAAATGATAGAATTTTATCATTTTGATAATTTTTTTGTTTATAATCCCTCCGAATATGATAGAATAAGAAGCAGAAGACTCTA
>SKRE01000069.1 GCA_007118655.1 Clostridiales bacterium
TTAATGCTTAATGCTTAATGCTTAATGGCCTGGGCCGCATGTTAAGAAAAATACTGCCTGTAACTATTTTAATAGGATTTTGCAAAGTAGGTCAGGGACTTTCCTTCTTTTCCGCAGAAGGGACAATCCCCCTCCATATCTTCCTGATCAAAGGGTACGCAGCGCATGGTGGCTCCGGTTTCCTGTTTAATGGTCTCTTCGCATTCCGGTTCTTCGCACCAGTTGGCTTTTACAAAGCCCTGGGTCGTATCCATGATTTCTTTCAGCTCCTCCATGCTTTTCGCATAGAAGGTGTTGTCGTCCCGCATTTTTTTAGCTTTCTCAAACATGTTGGCGTTGATCTTTTTAAGCAGCTCCGGCAGATAGGTTTCAAGATCATCCATGGATACCGGGGCTTTCTCTAAGGTATCCCGCCGCACAATCATCACCTGATTATTTTCAATATCCCTTGGCCCGATTTCCATTCGAATCGGAGCCCCTTTCATTTCCCACTCATTAAACTTCCAGCCGGGAGAATGATTTTCCCGGTCATCCAGTTCCACACGCAGGTTCGTTTTTAATCGGTTAAAAATCTCCGAGGCTTTCTCCAGTACCCCTTCTTTATGGGTGGCAATGGGCACAATCGCCACTTGGGTAGGGGCTACGCCGGGAGGCAGTACCAGTCCCCGATTGTCTCCATGAACCATGATAATTCCCCCAATCAGCCGGGTGGAGATTCCCCAGGAGGTATGGTAGGGATACTCCTGTTTTCCTTCCCGACTTAAGTACATAATATCAAAGGCTTTGGTAAAGTGCTGGGCTAAATTATGGGAGGTTCCTGCCTGCAGGGCTTTCCCGTCATGCATTAAAGCTTCCATGGTATAGGTGGCGTGGGCTCCGGCAAACTTCTCTTTTTCACTTTTTTTACCGATAATCACCGGCATCGCCAATAACTCTTCCGCCGTCTCTTTGTAAATATTCAGCATTTGCAGGGTTTCTTCCTGAGCCTGATCGTAGGTTTCATGCAGGGTATGACCCTCCTGCCATAAAAACTCCGAGGTTCGCAGGAACGGCCGGGTGGATTTTTCCCACCGTACCACATTGCACCATTGATTATACAGGAAAGGAAGGTCCCGATAGGAGGTTAACCATCGTGAGTACATTTCGCAGATGATCGTTTCCGAGGTGGGACGGATCGCAAGTCTTTCCGCAAGCTCCTCGTCTCCCCCATGGGTTACCCAGGCAACTTCCGGGGCAAACCCTTCCACATGTTCCGCTTCTTTCTTTAGCAAACTCTCGGGAATCAACAGGGGAAAATAACAGTTTTTATGTCCCGTATCCTTGAACCGTTTATCCACATAGGCCTGAAGGTTTTCCCAAATTGCATAACCGTAAGGTTTAATTGCCATAAAGCCTTTGACCGGTGAATAGTCCACCAAATCGGTTTTTTTGATAACATCGGTGTACCACTGGGCAAAATCCTGCTCCATCGGGGTAATCTCTTCTACAAATTCCTTTTTCTGTTTTCCCATTTTATCACGCTCCATTATTATTTTCTTTTATATACTTAAAAAGCGCTCACTCCAACCTTTAGAGATGAGCGCTGTAAGAGCTTCCAAAGCATATTCTATCCCATTACGCTCAGACAGTCAAGCATTTACCCTCACCGGCGATTCTTATTATTGCGAAGATTTTATTTATTTCCCTTGTAAAGGGAAGATGAAATAGGTTACTATTGAATGGACCAAAGAAAATTTCCCGTAAAAATTTCATCAACAATTAAAGCATATCCAAGCTGTTGAAAAGAACCCTAAGCGTTATACAATACTACTTAAAAAGGATTGGTGATAACATGAATGAAGCGGAAAAAGTATACCGGTATTTGGACACATTGGAAATAGAATACAAACAATATGAACATCCTCCGGTGATGACGATCGCCGATATTCAAAATTTGGATTTTGAAATCGAACCCATGCATTGTAAAAACCTGTTTTTGAGAAACGCCAAAGGAAATCAGCACTATCTGGCCTTGGTGCATCATGATAAAAAGGCCAATACCCGGGGCATCGCAAAGAAAATCGGCAGCACCCGGCTGAGTTTTGCCTCGGACGACCGGTTGAAAAAACACCTGGGACTTGAACCGGGGGGCGTATCCGTTTTCGGTTTGATTAATAATACCGACGGTAAAGTGATCGTATTGGTTGATAAAGATTTGAAGAAGGAAGAAAAATTAACTTTCCATCCGAATGTGAATACGGCCAGCACAACGATCTCCTACGAAGATTTCGATAAATTTTTAAAACAGCATAAAAATCCTGTGAGATACATCGACATGGAATAAAAGACTGTTAAATTTTTATCCATTTAGTTTATTATACTCTCTGAAAAGCAAATGTCCAGACTTTCCCTCCAAAAAAATAAAAAAACCGGATTTTCCATGGCTTTCATCCCATGTTGTTCACAGTATCCACAGATTATTTTGAGTTACCCACACCCCGTCCACAAATTATCCCCGACTTATCCACATTCCATCCCCAAATTGTGCACAGAAAAAAGCGCCGGACCACGGTTATAAGGGGAGTGGAAAACCGCGAGAAATCATCCCAAGAAAATATAAAAAAAGAGCAGTCCTATAGAGACTGCTCTTTTTTTTCGCTCTTTTTTCCTATAACACCTTTTCCACAAACACCTTAACAACCTCGGGATCAAACTGACTTCCGGAGCATCGTACAAGCTCCTTTATCGCCTCTTCCTTCGATTTAGATTCCTGATAGGGCCGATTTGCGGTCATGGCCTCGTAAGCATCCGCAACTGCGATGATTCTGGATACCAGGGGGATCGTCTCCCATTTCAGTCCTTCGGGGTATCCCTTACCGTCCAATCGTTCGTGATGATACAGCACATCCAAGGCAAGGGAGGCATATTCATCCACGGATTTTAATATCTGATACCCGGTTTCCGGATGTTTTTTGATGATATCAAACTCTTCTCCCGTAAGACGTCCGGGTTTATTCAAGATTTCCGGCGGCACCATAATCTTTCCGATATCATGAAGGACCGCGGCGGTATTGATCTTTTCAACCTCACTCTGGGAAAATCTCATTTCCTTTGCAATGGCCACACAGTACTGGGCAACCCTTTCGGTATGGATTTGCTCGTTGTCGTATTTTAAGTGGATATTTTTCAGGAGCAGCTCGATGGTTTGGCTTCTCATAATTTTTCCGTACTTCAACTTATTTTTATACATATTATTGTCTGCCATGGTCATCACCGCTCTAATGTCCATATCCTGAGTGTCTTTTGTGGCCGATCCCACAGCAAGGGATACAATTACCGAGTCCAGCTTAATCTCTTTCATCGCCCCCTCGATCCTTTCCTTGATTCTTTCGGCCTCTTCATAGGCGGTTTTGGGTAGGAGGATCATAAATTCGTCTCCCCCCATTCTTCCGATGATGTCATCTTCCCGGCATATATCCTCCAGCATTTTTGCGCAGTGAATAAGCAGGCTGTCCCCCATCTTGTGGCCGAAGGCATCATTGGTCAGTTTCAGTCCGTTCACGTCGATGGACATTATGGTAAAGGGCAGATTTCTCCGGGTATCCAGCCGGTTCAGTGAATCCTCCATATATCTTCGGTTGTAAAGTCCCGTTAAATGGTCATGATAGCTGAGATACTCTATCTCATCCAGCTTTTCCTTTTTATCCGTAAAGTCCCTGAATACGATCACGACCCCGGTTATAGCGCCCTCTTCACTTCGAATGGGAGCCGCACTGTCTTCAATGGGAATTCGGCTTCCATCCTTGGATACCAACATCGTATGTCGGTCAAGATCAATAATCTCCTTGTATTCCATTACTCTTTTCACCGGGTTCTCACAGATCTCCCCGGTATGTTCGTTGATAATATGGAAGACTTCCTCAAAGGGTCGCCCCACTGCTTCCTGCTGTGTCCATCCCGTCAGTTCCTCCGCCACGGGATTCATCACTTCGATCCTTCCTCTTCCATCCGTGGAGATCACCCCGTCGCCTACGGAGAGCAACGTTGTGCGGAACTGCTCTTTTTCCGAGTAAATCGCCTGCTCCAGTTTCTTTCGATTGGTAATGTCCATAAAGGTCACTACGCCTCCTACAGTCTTCCCGTTCACCTTTTGAGGATAACTGAAGCATTCCACCGGCAGACTCTTATGATCCTTCGTCCAGAACACCTCCGCATCGGAACGGGTACCCTGTCCCATTTTTATGGCCTCCAGAATGCTGCATTTCTCGATACTGTTTGGAAATCCATCCTGCCCGCTGTGGTGTATGCGGTTATGCATATTTTCCCCCAGCAGTTCATCCTGCCTTCCATAGCCCAGGATACTGAGGGCGCTTTTATTGACAAAGGTACAGATCCCATTCAGGTCCATTCCGTAAATGCCCTCCGCCGCTGAATCCAGGATCAGGTGCAGTCTGTCCTTATTTTCTTTTAGTGCAACGTTGGTGTTTCGAATTTCTTCGGTCCTTGCCTCCACCTTATCTTCCAGATGATTTACAAGGGAATGAATCCGGTCCGCCATATCATTGTAGGAACCGCCGATTTTTCCGATCTCATCCTTACGGCTGATGCGCACTCGTCGGGTCAAATCCCCCTTTGAAAAGCTTTCATTGGCTTCAAAAATTTCTTCCATGGGGTCAAAGAGTTTTCGGATGAGTACCAAAAATATCAGTATTGATATTAGCAGTCCGATCAGGCCTATGATCAAGCTGTCCCGTACTGCATCATTCACCGTGGTCCCCAGGAGACTTTCCGGTACCGCGGTGATTACAACCCAATCGATTCCCGGCATATCAAAATCCGTAGCCATACTGAACAGCTTCTCCGGACCCCTTTGGCCTTTGATCAGGGACCTGTTTCCCCCCAAGTATTCCTCATAGGTTCTATTTGCAATATGGTTTCCGGTTTCAGCAATGCCGATCCTGTCGAAATTGCCTTCTCCATCCAGCAGATAGTTTTCCTGACCGAGGGAATTGGCTATTACCTGTCCGGTTTCCCGCTCTACAATCATGGCATAGGAATTGTCGGATTCCGTAATCTCCGACAGAACACCGTTTAGTCCGGAAAGAAGGATATGTACGCCTAAAACCCCTTCGATCTCTTCTGAATTTCCTCTTACGGGGGATACCGCGGAAATGGTAAGATCATTCATAACAAAATGCTTATAAATCGGTGAAAATGAAAATCCTTCCGCATTGAGGGCTCTTTCATACCATGCCCTGGTCCTTGGGTCGAAGGGTCCGAAATCCATTAAAAAGTCTCCTAATGCCCCCTGTTCACCCACGGTATAATACCAGGAATGGCCTCCGGTTTCCCGGTTGTTGTGCATCAATTCCACCTCGTCCAGCTCATTTCTCCTGGCACCGTAATAATCCCCTTCCTGGGATCCGTAACTGAAACTGTAAATCAATTCCTCCTGGGTATTCAGGGTGTTTAAAAAGAGCCGGTTTCTTGCCAAGGGATCTTCAAACTCAATCCCCTCGTTTTCTATCAGACCGAGATTAAGCTGAATAACGTGCTCGGGTATATGAAGATACTCCCGAACCCGGTGTACAATCTCATAATTCAGATTGTCTGCCAGTCTTGTGATCACCTGCTCATTTGAATTGCTCCAAGTTGCATAGGTAGAATAGCCGATTGCCCCCACCGTAACTACGAGACTCACTATAAACAGAATAATTATTGCAGCTTTGATTGAAATTGAATCAAGGAGTTTTTTGAATGATCCTTTCATTAGCAGCACCTTCTTATTAGTTAGTTTTTAAGTCCTACGCTTCACAGGGGACAGTTATCTTGTTTCGTTTTAACGCTCAGCAATGCTATTTTCTCAA
>SKRE01000136.1 GCA_007118655.1 Clostridiales bacterium
AATCGTCCTCTCAATGCTGAGAAATGGCACCAATTGGGCAGGCCTCATTTTATTGTAGAATGGACAGGAAGCAGTCTGGACAATGGTAATTTGACAGAGTAATTGTTTTTCTAGACTTCGAAGGATGAAGGGAAGCATTAAGATGATTCGTTTTAAACAGTAAGGAAATATGATAGAATATAAGAGAAAATTATGAATTTTTTCGCGCGTAGAATTCGTGCATAGAATAGGAGAAGAGGACAATTACTCCGTCCCGCTGTCCTCCGTGCCAAGGATTCTAAAAGGAGGTAGAAAATTGGAACGTAATAGAAAAATATTAAAAATAGGATTAATTGTGATCACAGCCTTGGTGGTGATCAGCTACGTCGGGGTGTATCTGTTATTTTTGGATGAGCCGATAGTAATGGAGCATTACATAGAGGAACAGGTTTACTTTGGACATCTTGATGGACCTAGGCCGGTACATTTGGAACTTAACTACGTTACCAATGCCACTGATCACCGGGTGGTAATCCGGGTGGATTTTCCTGAATATCCGGATCTAGAGGTATACGCCAGCGAATTTGGAATGCACGGAGGATTTCCCATGTTTATAAACGGCCAGCAGCAAACTCCCGGGAGCATTAAAGCACGCTATAATTTACGGACCGTATATCTGGAGTTTCACTTTGATGATGACGATCTGGATGCGGAATCCGTAGCAATTACCGAAGCCCTTATTCAATTTTCCGACGGTTCCGTTGTGGAAAACGAGATAGGATCCATCAATTTTCATTTTGCAGAGGAACGCAGTGAGGTTGTAGAATCTAAAAGCATTTCAGGATTTGATCACCGAACCGTAACGGAGTTTACTGTTAACGAGGACGTTGAGTTGATCGGCATCGAATCTGAATTTTTACCCCTGATCCAAGAAAACCTGGAGTTGAAAGTAAACAACAGGGATATTGGGGAGATTGAAGGAATGAAAATTGGAGCCCGGAAAATAATATCCGTTGTATCCAACATTCGAAGTCCTGAAGTCCAGGATAAAAACCTGCGAACTCTAAAACTTCGGCCGAAACTCCGATTTCTAAGAGAAAATGGAGAGGAAGAGACCACTGCTTTGACTGTGGGCGGGCATCGCGGACAGGAATACGACTTTTTAGAAATACTTCAATATCTTCATCAAAGGGGGGACTTATAATGGAACGGGGATATCAAAAAATATTTTGGGGATTGATTTTTGTGACCTTTCATTTGGAATTCGGATTTTTGAAAATGCTACCGCCTTTTATTGGATGGATGATTCTAATATCGGGAGTGCATGAGATCGATTCAAAGTTCCAAAACTCTTCGATTTCCACAGAGAGTTTTCTACGTGCGCTCACTTACGGAAGGATTTTGGTGGTGCTGACACTTATAGATGCCATGGGGACATTGGTAACCGGAGGAACCATGATGGAGCGTCCGGTTTTCCTATATTACCCCATCATCGTGATTATGTTTGAAGCGATTACCTTTTTCTTTATTCTTGAGGGAACTCACAAGGTATTTTCGGAGCTGAGTTTTGAAGAGAAAAAGGAGGAGACTAAAACCAAACTTCGAACCTATTTGGTAATGGTATTACTCTCCACTGGGATTTTGACATTTACTTTGTTTTTTAATCACACTGTCAGCATGGTAATTGGAGTCTTACTGGGAATCATCGCTGTTATTTATCTGCTGGTTTTCTTCAGTCAATTGAAAAAGTTCTGGGGGCAGGATCCCCTAGTAAAGCCGATTGATGATGGAAGAACCGTTGCTGCATCTTGAGAGGAATAAGGGAGTATCAGGAGAGTAACAGGCATAATGGCGATATTTATGAGACGGGTTTGAACATCAGTCAAAGGTTGATATAAATCCAAAACTGATGAAAATGATAATGGGAGGATCAAAACAATGGGTAAAATTACTGTAAGAAATTATCGTTTGCTGCAGGATTTTCAACGAGTGGAGTCTTTCTTAAAAAAGGAATATCAAAGAAAAGATCATAACGGATATTTTTTGCCGGAGTTCTGGGAGTATGCCCATACTCATCCGATGTTTAACCCTTACAAAGCTCACCGTATGGGGATTTGGGAAGAAAATGGAGAAATCCTCGGTGTTGCCGCCTATGAAATGGACCTGGGAGATGCATTTCTGTTTGCCAAAAGAGGCTATGAGTTTTTGTATGAGGAGATGCTAACTTATGCAGAGCATGAGCTTTCCGTAATTAAAGACGGGGTTCGCATTAGTGATGTTTGGACGACGGATCAACAAAAGGATGTAGTAGAGTTGTTGGAAAGCAAAGGCTACGAAATCATTCACGATGAAGCCGTAACCATTTACGATTACGGACAGGGATTTGATGAACCGGAGCTTCCGAAGGGATTTGAAATTCTATCATTAGAGGAAGAAAATGATTTTGAAAAAATTCATGAATGCCTTTGGAAAGGTTTTGATCATGGGGATCAACCGGACGATGATGTGGATTGTCGGAGGTTAATGCAGTCCGGACCTCATTTCAGACGGGACCTGTCTATGGTGGCAAAAGCCCCTGACGGTAGTTATGCCAGTTTTGCCGGGATGTGGTTGAATGGGGAGAATCAGTACGCTTATTTAGAGCCCCTGGCCACGGTTCCGGAATACCGAAAACTTGGATTAGGTAAGGCGCTATTGATGCGGGCGATGAAGAAGACGAAATCTTTAGGGGCCAACTACTGTTACGGCGGAATGTTTGAGTATTATAACAACCTGGGATTTGTCAATGCCGGGATGCGGAGAATGTATCGTAGGACATGGCAAAAATAAAAAAGAAAGGGAAGCCCCTTTCGAAAGGAGTGCATTATGTTTAAGACCACAAGAGAACTGGATAATCTATTAAAAAAGCATGAAAGCTATCGTGCAGGTTGCCTAAATCTGATTGCCTCGGAAAACTATGCCAGTGAAAAGGTTCGAAGCTATCTGGCAGGAGACTTTGGAAATAGATACGGATGCTATGCTACGATGCACCCTGAGGAGCGGGAATATACGGGAAACAAATTCATTCATGAATTTGAAATGGGCACTCATGAGCTGGTAAAGGAGATATTCCATGCCAAGTACGTGGATCTGCGTCCTATTGGAGGGCATATGGCGGGAATGTCTGTGGTGCTTGGAATGCTTGAACCGGGAGACTTGGTCATTGAAGTAAGTCTTAGCGACTGGGGTCACGGCTTGGTGGGTCCTATGTGTGAGGTGCGCCATTTTGATGAAACCATTCAGGTGGAATATATGGCCTTTGATGAGAATCGGGGAGTGGATGGAGAGAAATTAAAGATGCAAGCGAAGAAATTAAAACCGAAAATGATTATTTTCGGCGGTTCCGGAACCTTGTTTTTCGAACCGATCAAGGAGTTTCGGGGAATTGCGGATCAGGAAGGCATTATCCTTGCCTACGACGCCTCCCATGTGACAGGCTTAATCGCTTCGGGAATGTTTCCAAACCCATTAGAGGAAGGGGCGGATATCATGTTCGGAAGCACCCATAAATCCTTTCCGGGCCCCCAAGGAGGATTTGTGGTGAGCAATGATCAGGATCTGATCGAAAAAGTGGGGAATACTTTGTCACCCACACTTGTTACAAGCCATCACTTAAACCGTCTTCCCGCTCTGGCGGCATCCATCCTGGAGATGAAGGAATTCGGTAAGGAATACGGTGCCCAGGTAGTAAAAAACTCCAAAGCTCTGGCGAAGGCCCTGGACGGTATTGGGTTTAAGGTCCTTGGAAAAGGAAGAGGTTTTACTGACAGTCATCTGCTGTTGGTGGATCTTGGAGAACATGTCACCGGAGCACCGGCGAAGGAATTGGAAAAAGCCAACATTCTTTGTTCCGATGATTTTTCCGGCAGTAATCCCGAGGTTCGAATCGGTACCCCGGAAGTCACCCGAAAGGGCATGAAAGAAAAAGAAATGCAGGAAATCGCAACATTTTTTAAGCGGGCATTAATTGACCAGGAGGATCCGGAAAAGCTGAAGCGAGATGTTGAAGCTTTCAGCCGTCAATTCATCGGCTGTGAATATGCTTACTAATAGAAGACAATCAGATAGACAAGAAGAGGTTTTGACTGTCTTCCTCTGCTGAATAAGAGAAATAAGCGATGGTACAGAGGTTGTTACAAAGAGACGGAGTAAGTGGTTCCCGATTTAAGGGCAGGACAATTACTCCGTTTTTTTTATCGATTAGGGGTACAAGTTCTATATAGAAGGCGACGTTAAGAAAAATAAAAAAATAGAAACTGTCACATAAAAATAAGGGTATAAAACGAGGAGGGAAAATAATGATCTCGAAAAAATATACACCGAAAGAAGTTTATATGGTCAAATTAGACCCCGGTGAAGATCTCTTAAAAGCCGTAACTGCTTTTGTGGAAGAGAAAAATATCACCTCGGGTTATGTAAACATCATGGGACTGTCCCGTAACGCAAAATTTGCATACTACAACATTGAAACAAAAATTTATGAAGAAAATGAGCGTAAAGACCGTTACTTCGAGATGATCCAATGCGCAGGAAATATTTCCATCAAGGAGGGAAAGCCTTTTCCTCACCTTCATATTGCTTTCGGGGACCAGGACGGAAACATATTTGGAGGACATTTGTTGGAAGGAACCATCGTGGAGATAGCTGAGATTACAATCCAGGCCTTTGAAGGGGAACCGATGGAACGGAAGTATGATGACTGGTATAAGATGACGCCTTGGAAGAAATAGAATTACAGTAAAACTTCAAAAATATTTTTTGCCAAAGAATATGATGACCTGCCGTTTATGTTAGGTCTTTTATGATAAGAGCTATCGAAAAGTTTGGTTAATAATGTTAAAATATAGAAAAGCACGGGGGAGTAGAAATTATTTCCTTGCAACAGGACAATTACTCCGTCCCGCTGTCATCTTCACTGTTATCTCGGTCCGTGAAAACTCGAAAGTTTATTTCAATAAACTTCCGGTACGAAAGGGTATAAAAAAGATTATGAGGAATAATGTTTTTGAAATAAGGAGGTCCCAATGAAAAGAGAAATTTTTGAATGGATCAAAACCATTGTAGTTTCAATTCTTATTGCATTATTGGTGACGGCTTTTATCAAACCCACAATGGTTCAGGGTTATTCCATGGAACCGACACTCAGTGAGAATGATTTGTTAATCATCAATCGACTCCTCTATAAAAGGGATCTCCCCGAAAGAGGAGATATTGTGGTGTTTGAATCCACTCAACTGGATGAAGAAGGAAATCAAAAACTCTTTATTAAAAGAGTCGTGGGGCTGCCCGGCGAAAAAATTGAAATCAGCGATGGAAAGGTCTACATTAATGACAGCATATTAAGTGAAGAATACCTTGCAGAGGAATTTACCCATGGAGATATCCAGGAAACCATCCCGACTAATAAACTGTTTGTTATCGGAGACAATCGAAATAATAGCCTGGACAGCAGGAATGAGGAAATAGGAATTATCGATTTTGACGCAGTTGTGGGGAAGGCTTTTATAAGGTTATTCCCATTCTCAGAGTTGGGGAAGATAGAGTGAATGAAGGGTGTCACGGGGACGGAGTAATTGTTTTCTGAGTGTTGGCAAAAACCAATACAGGACAATTACTCCGTCCCTCTGTCCTTTTTTGATCTTCTCTACGTCTTAAGGCGGAGGAAAAAAAGTCTTTAGTAGGAGTGCGTTTAAGGTTGGTAGCGTTAGAATAAATAAGAGATAAAAAAAGCTAATTTATATTGTGTGAGGAGGAGAACAATGCATCTGGAAATAAAAAATTTACACAAAAGCTTTGGAGATACGGAAGTACTCCATGGA
>SKRE01000006.1 GCA_007118655.1 Clostridiales bacterium
TAACCATAGAGTTTAGCACGCTCTCTTCCACAGCTTCAATGGCTGCCGTAAAAAACGGATCGATTTGTTCTTCAGCAAAATGAGTAATTGCGGACTCCCGTTCAGGATTTTCATGGATGATCGGGTTTTTCGATGAAAAAGCGATGACAATATCTCCACTGCCTTGCCCGATTTCAGAACCGGTTCGACCCAGTCCCACCGCCGCCCGCTTACAAACTCGGTGCAACTGACGGTCGGAAAGAGGGGCATCGGTTGCCAGCACAATAATCACCGATCCTTTATCCGCGCTCGCCTCAATGTTTTCAGTATCCCTTGGCTTTTCCCGCTCATTAATCCATTGTCCGACTTTGTTTCCATCCACAGTCAGGTTTTCAAGTTTTCCGAAATTCGATAATACCAAGGCTCCCAGGATGTACTCCCCATCATTGAAAATGACTTTCCGGGATGCAGACCCGATCCCTCCCTTTAGACCGAAGGCGGACATTCCTGCTCCCGCACCGATGCTGCCCTCGGTAAAGTCTCGGGTATCGCTGCTGAGTGCTTTAAAAACGTGCTCCTTTGTTACATGTTTTCCCCGGATATCATTAAGATAACCATCGTTGCATTCACCGACGATAGGATTCACGGTTCCTGTGGAAACACCAATTTCCTTATTCTCTTTCAGCATAAATTCAATAAGACCATCACATACGATCCCGATATTAAGGGTGTTTGTCAATACAATAGGTGTTTCGATAGCTCCCAGTTCCTGAATCTGCAACAGCCCCTGGGTTTTTCCAAAACCGTTTATAACGTAACTGGAGGCCGCCACTTTCTCTTTAAACAAATTCCGCTTTTGCGGATAAATCGCGGTCACACCGGTTTGTATCGCCCCATCGTTAATGGTGACATGCCCTACGGTCACACCGGGCACATCAGTGATTTTATTTAACTTTCCCGGGGTCCCTTTTCCAATGGTAATTCCGTAATCTCTAATCCTTTTCATCTCAACACCTCTATTTATTAGATTTACAAATGAAGTTTTATGTCACAAGGAGTTCTTAGCGACAACCGGGGATAATCTACCGGCAAATCAAAGATCTACTCCCTCCAATTACACCATATGGCCGCATCAGCCCCGGGAAACTCCCGGAGTCATATTAATTACAATCTCCGCCATGAATTTCGGTGATTTTTTCATGTCATCATTCAGCCATTTTTGAATAACACCGATACATCCGGTGATGGTATAGGCATAGACATATTCCGCATCCTCCTTGTTCAGAACCAGGGTTTCCCTCAGTTCGTGAATGTATTTTCCATATACCAGGTTCAGTACCCGTTTTTGGAAATTCAAGTCTCCCCGTTCACTCAAAAGCAGCCGGCAGACCTGTGCATTTTCCATCACATACTCAAAAATCCGCTCCAGCATCTCCACGGACACGTCCTCCCTCTCATCATGAATATAGGGTGCCAGATAACTTTCAATATTTTCGATCAGTTCATTCTGAATCTTTGTCATCAAGTCATACTGATCGTTATAGTGGGCATAAAAGGTGGACCGGTTGATGTCCGCCTGTTCACAAAGCTCTTTAATGGTGATGGAGGCGATGTCCTTGGTTTCAAGAAGTTTGATGAAACTCTCCTTTAACATCTTTTTAGTCACCTTCACCCGTCGATTTTCCTTCTTTTCCTCCATGTTATTTCCCCCTCATATTTTACTGATATGTTTATTTTACAACAAATTGTATGGATATGTATTTTTTGTAACAGACCGAAGTAATCTGATTATTGAATTTTGCCCTTATCCATATTATATTAATAAGTAATAAGGAATGCAACACAGTGTTTAATTAAACAAGGACCTCGGGAGGAATGACAGTGCAAAGCATCTTTGAATCAACTACAAAATACCGAAAACTGATCCTGATCATCTTCATGGTTGTGGCTGCCCTCAGCGGCATATTAATGACCGGTGTTGATATAAACTACGATATGACCGATTATCTCCCCGCGGATACCCAGTCCACAGAAGCCATCACCGTGATGGAAGAAGAGTTTGTGGGAGATTTGCCTAATGCCAGGGTGCTGTTGAATAACGTTACCCTGCTGGAGGCCCTTGAATACAAAGAGGCGATCCTGGACATCCCCGGGATCCGTTCCGTGGAGTGGCTCGATGACATCTTCGGAAGGGATATCCTTCTCAGTACCCCGTTGGTATTTTTTGAGGAATCCATCACCGAGAATTACTTTCGTGACCAAAAGGCCCTGTTAAACATCACCATTGAAAGAGGACTGGAATCCCAGGCAGTAGGGAAAATCCGGGATTTAATCAAAGAGGAAGACGCCGTTGCGGGACATGCGGTCAATACCGCAGCCAGTCAGGAAATGGCTTTTACGGAAGTCTTCAATGCCTTAACCATTCTCCTGCCCGTAATCCTGATTATCCTCTTTATTGCAACCAGTTCCTGGGTGGAGCCTTTATTATACTTTATTACCATCGGGATTGCCGTGCTGATCAATATGGGGACCAACATTTTCATCGGTGAAATCTCCTTTATCACCCAGACCGTCAGTCCTATTCTTCAGCTGGCCGTGTCCTTGGACTATGCCATATTTCTGATGCACACCTTCAATGACCAAAAAGAAACCCATGAGCCGAAAACCGCCATGGTCAATGCCTTAGGGATTGTTCTTCCCACCATCGCCGCCAGTGCCGCAACCACCATCGTCGGTTTTTCCGCTTTGGTGTTTATGCGTTTCGGCATCGGATCGGATCTGGGGCTTAATCTGGTAAAGGGCATCTCCTTAAGCTTTTTGTCGGTGATTTTCTTCCTGCCGGCCTTAACCCTGGCAGGTCATCGACTGATTAAAAAAACCGAACACCGAAGCTTCCTGCCGAAATTTAGTAAAGTGGGCCGGGGCATCGTAAGGGTTCGAATCTTTTTTCTTATTATCGCCGTGCTGATCATTATTCCCAGCTACTTTGCCCGTTCGGAAGTGGATTTTCTTTACGGTACCGGGGATGTGGCCGAAGGCACCCAGGCAGGGGATGATATGGAACGGATCAACGAGGACTTCGGAACCACCAACCCCCTGGTGCTTATGGTTCCAAAATCCGAGCCCGGTGTGGAAGTGAAGTTTACCGACGAGCTGGCCGCCATCCCCCATATTAGCGGGGTGGTCTCCTATGTGACCTCCGTGGGTCCGGAAATTCCCCGGGCCTTTGCCCCTAAGGAGGTGACGGATCAGTTTTATTCCGATACCTACGCTCGAATCATTCTTTACCTGGACCTTCCCGCCGAAGGGGAACGAACTTTTCAGACGGTAAACCGTATCCTGGATACGGCGGAGCGCTCCTTTGAAACGAATTATCTGGCGGGGGAGAGTGCCTCTTTACTTGATGTGAAAGAGGTCATCGAAGCGGATACCCGGGTGGTAAATCTGATCGCCGTTGCAGGGATTTTTCTGGTGATTCTTGTGACCTTTAAATCCCTGACCATTCCGTTGTTTCTGGTCTTGACCATTGAATCCGCAATTTGGATCAATCTTTCCTTTCCCTATTATACGTCAAGCCCCCTCAGCTACGTGGGCTATCTTATTATCAGTACCATCCAGTTGGGTGCAACGGTGGATTATGCCATTCTGTTAACCAACAACTACCTCTCCGACCGCAAAAGCCTTCCGAAAAAGGAGGCCATGATCAAGACCCTTTCCGAGAACATAGTGGCCATCCTGATCTCCGCAGGAATCCTTTCCTTTTCAGGGTTTATCCTGGGAGTTACATCCACAAACCCTATCATCTCGGAGCTGGGGGTTCTTCTTGGAAGAGGAACCTTTTTATCCTTCGCCATGGTGGTTCTCGTTCTTCCCGCCCTGTTCCTTATGTTCGACAGGGTCATTGAAAAAACCACACTGAAAAGCGACTTTTATAGAAACCGAAAAAAGGAGTTTTAGCCATGAAAAAATTCATTCCCATCCTCATCATTCTGTCCCTGTTATTAGCCGCAGCCCTGGCTTCTTTAGGCTTTGGATTCGTTTCCGAAAGAGAGGAGCGGTCCGCCGCCGGCACAAAGGAACCGGATGTCCAAGAGGCGCCTTCGGAGGATCCCTCCCTGGAAGATGAAACCCGCCGGTCATCATTAAAAGAAGAAGTGGTCTATGCCATCCTGGACTTTGAGGGCCGCCCGGAGGAAGTCTACGTGGTCAACAGCTTTACCGATCAGTCCATCATCGATTACGGCCGGTATTCCGAGATTATCAACATGACCTCCTCGGAAGAAATTCAGGTGGATAACGACCGGATTATGATCCATACCGAAGAAGAACGGTTTTTCTACCAGGGAACCCTTGAAAACCGGGAGCTCCCCTGGAACATTTCAGTGACCTATCACCTGGACGGCGGGGAAATTCCCCCGGAGGAACTGGAAGGTGAGACGGGCAGTGTGGAAATTATTATCGATGTGACCATCAATGATACCGTTGACCCGGTTTTTTCCAACTATTATGTAATGCAGATCTCCCTGATGCTGGATACGGAAAATTTCACGGATATTCAGTCCCCCGACGGAGTCTTTGCCAGCGCCGGCAGGAACCGGGTGATCAACCATACGCTTTTACCCGAAGAGGAAGCAAGGATCACCGTAAATGCCGAGGTTCGGGATTTCTCCATGAAGGAGATCGAATTCAGCGCACTGCCTTTTTCCATGGTCTTTGACGATCCCCTGGATGAGGATCTCTTCGACGATTTTTATATCCTCAGTGATGCGGTGAGAGGCATCTACGAAGGGATCCATGGGCTAAACAGCGGTATCCACGAGATTTTTCTCGG
Organism: Clostridiales bacterium; assembly: GCA_007118655.1. GTDB lineage: Bacteria > Bacillota > Clostridia > Peptostreptococcales > T1SED10-28 > Isachenkonia. The sequence goes on from SKRE01000006.1 coordinate 4,811, forward strand.
CGCCCGGGCCCTCAATGAGGGAAATGCGGAGTTTGGTGACGGCCTGGAGGAATTGAGCGGAAATTCCGGCCAGCTCCTCGCCTCCTCCCGACAGATCGGCGACGCGTTGCAAACAATCTCTAACGAACTGAATGAAGGGGCGGAGATGATCCCTGATTTTGAGGACCTGAGACCTTTTATTGAAGCCCTGGAAATGATCCGGGATCTTTTGGATACCGGAGAGATGATCCATAACCCCTGGGGCATAGACTTTGAAGACCTTCAAGAGGAGTTTCAGTCCATGACCGCGATGATGAATGAAGCGGTCTCCTCCCTTCCCGATGAGGAGGTTGACTTTGAAGCTCTCTATGAAGCGGTGGAGGGTGATGATGAGCTGACGGAATCCCTGGACCGGTTAAATGAGTATTACCAGTCCTCCAGGAGTGTAAGGGAAATCTATGAAGAGGTGGAAACCGGTTTTGACGACATGGAGGAAGAACTGGATGAGATCTTTGACACCTATGAAATCATCCTGGAGGAACTTCCCGGGATGATCGATGAGATCCTGGAGTTTGCAGAATCCGGCGAGGGCTTTGGACAGATCGACGAGCTGATCAGCGGAATGAATGAACTCTCGGAAAACTATGAACGGTTTCACGCCGGATTAAGCAGCTATATGAACGGAGTCCGGGATCTTTCCCAAGGACAACGGGAAATTCAATCGGGTTACGAATCCTTAACGGAAGGTTTGGGGGATCTTAGCAGCGGTGCCGATGAACTGGAGGCTGGAGCAAAGGAACTCAGTGATGCCGTCGGTCTTCTACCCGATACCATCCAGGACGAGATCAACAAGCTCATGGCGGAATTCGACTACTCGGACTTTGAACCCCGCTCCTTTGTTTCTGAAAAAAACACCGAGGTATCCCTGGTACAGTTTGTGTTTAAGACTCCGAAAATCGGAGCTTTTGAAGAGGAAAACGACGTTATTGAAGAGCCGGAATCCATGACCTTCTGGCAGCGGCTGTTGGATCTGTTCGGCCTGTA
>SKRE01000111.1 GCA_007118655.1 Clostridiales bacterium
TGGGCGATCATGGCACCGGTATTCGTACCGATGTTAATGCAAATGGGTTACTCTCCGGAGATTACTCAGTTGGCATACCGTATCGGAGACTCCGTAACAAACATTATCTCTCCGCTTATGTCATACTTTGCAATTATCGTAGCCTTTGCGAAGAAATACGACAAGGACGTTGGTCTGGGAACACTGATCTCCACCATGTTGCCCTACTCCATTGCCTTTACCGTAGTATGGATGATTGCTCTTACCGTATGGTTACTGGTTGGACTTCCAATCGGACCTGGAGCACCGGTAGACTACGTATTTTAATTAATGAAATCTTACAGCGAGCTGAGTTCATTCTCAGCTCGTTTTTTTTGTGCGCCCGGCATGGGCGCAATCTAACGGGTGAAAGACCGGGGCGTATCAGACCGGGCAGCGGTATAGGACAGGGGGAAGACGAGACGGGGGACCACGTAGGACAGGGGGACGGAGTTATTGTCCCTACAAAGGGGTTTGGGAGGACAATTACTCCGTCCCCCTGTCTCGTCCCCCTGTCTTCCCCGAAAGAGATGTACTAAAAGGGGTATGAAATTTAGGGAACAGGCCTTATAATAGAGATAGAGTAAGAACGGCGACGGACAACAAGCCGAAAACTAATAGATGAAGAGGTTAAAGAAATTATGAAATCCACGAAAAAAGAAATCAAGGAAGTTATCATTGTAGAGGGAAAGGACGACATCTCCCAGGTCAAACGGGCGGTGAAGGCGGAGATTATTGCCACGGGGGGATTTTCCCTGCCGGAGAAGACCTTAGAGCAGATCAAAGGGGCGGCAAAACGGACGGGGATCATTATTCTGACGGATCCCGATTACCCCGGGGAATGGATTCGCCGGGAGATCACCAAGGCGGTGTCCGAAGCGAAGCATGCCTTTATTCCCAAGGAGGACGCCCTGAAGGACGGGAATGTGGGAATTGAAAACGCCAGCCCGAAAAACATTATCCTGGCCCTGGAGCGGGCCCGCTGCGAACTGCAGACCCCAAGGACGGAATTTGACAAAGGAGACCTGATGAGAGAGGGGCTTTTAGGGGTGACCGGCGCCACGGATCGACGGGACAAGCTGGGGAAAATCCTCGGCATCGGCTACGGCAATGCCAAACAATTTTTGAATCGACTGAACCACTACGGGGTTACCCGGGAAGAGTGGCAGGATGGACTAAAACAGCTGTATCAGAATAACAAGCGAGGTGAAGAGAAATGAGAATAGCAACCCCCACCAGAACCCGAACCATTCTCAGCGAATACGGGCACCGGATGCGAAAGTCTCTGGGACAAAACTTTTTAATCGACGGAAATATTATTGAAAACATCATCGAAGGAGCCGGGGTCACCCAAGAGGATACGGTACTGGAAATCGGACCGGGCATCGGCAGTATGACGGAAATTCTCTCGGAAAAGGCAAAACGGGTCATCGCCGTGGAAATCGATAAAAATCTGATTCCGATTTTGGAAAAGACCTTAGCCCACCGGGACAACATCGAGATCATCCATCAGGATATTTTGAAACTGGATTTGAAGGATTTACAAGGGAAAAAGGGATTGGAAGCGGGCTTTAAAGTCGTGGCGAACCTGCCCTATTATGTAACCACTCCGATTATTATGGGGCTTCTGGAAGGGGATGCACCGATTCATTCCATCACGGTGATGATCCAAAAAGAGGTGGCGGACAGGATTTTATCGAGAAAAGACGTAAAAGCCTACGGCGCCTTAACCGTGGCCTGCAATCTATACGCCGATGTCCGGGAAGTACTCAGTGTGCCCCCCACGGTGTTTTTGCCGAGGCCGAAGGTGTCCTCCACGGTGATTACCTTTACCCCGAAGGCGAACCAGTTAACGATAAAGGAGCGAAAACTCCTCTTCGGCATCGTAAAGGATGCCTTCGGCAAGCGAAGAAAGACCCTGCTGAACTCCTTGAGTTCCGGAGATTTGGGATTTTCCAAGGATCAGGTTCGGGAAGCCCTGGAAAAAGCGGGGGTGGATCCCATTAAACGGGCGGAGAATTTGGGTGTTGAAGACTTTAAACGGATTATGACCGCCTTTGCCGAAGTCTTAGAAAAATAAACCGGGATCTAATAAACCATCCTGGCAAAAAACCGAGTATTTTGGTATAATATTGGAGATGAAAGATTTAATTAAAACATATGATTTTTTTAATACAGAAGATGATAAGCTCAGGATAAGGGCAATAAATCACCGCAAGAAAAAAATGAAGCCATCAAAGGAGGCAAAAAAATGATTAATGAAAAACGGTTATTAGAAGAGTTTTTAGAGTTGGTGCAAATTGATTCCCATTCTTCCAAGGAAGGAAAAATCGCCAAGGTATTGGTGAAAAAGCTGGAGGAGTTGGGACTTGAAGTAACCCAGGACGACGCCGGGGAAAAAGTAGGCGGAGAAACGGGAAACATTATTGCCCATTTAAAGGGAGATAAGGCGGGAGATCCGATTTTATTTTCCTGCCATATGGATACGGTAAAACCGGGAGAAGGCATCAAGCCGGAAATTCGCGACGGCGTGATCTATTCTGACGGAACCACGATTTTGGGATCCGACGACAAAGCGGGAATCGCATCGGTGCTGGAAGCTTTAAAGCAGGTAAAAGAACAAAAGAAATCTCACCGGGACATTCAAGTGGTCTTTTCCATTTGGGAAGAGGGGGGACTGTTTGGATCCAAGAATCTGGACTTCAGCAAAATTAAGGCGGAATACGGTTTTGTCTTAGACAGCGCCGGATCCTCCGGGGAAATTGTAACCAAGGGACCCACTCAGGACAGCTTAACGGTAACCATCAACGGACGGCCCGCCCATGCAGGTCTGGCTCCGGAAGAGGGGATTTCCGCCATCATGGTTGCGGCGAAAGCCATCGAAAACATGAAGCTGCTTCGGGTGGATGAAGACACCACAGCCAACATCGGAGTGGTTCAGGGTGGAGAGGCCACCAACGTGGTTATGCCCAAGCTTGAAATCAAAGCGGAAGCCAGAAGCTCCAGCGAAGAAAAGGTAGAGGCCCAGACCAATCATATGATCGAAGTATTTGAGAACACCGCCAAGGAAATGGGAGCCACCGTGGACATTGAACACGAACGAGTCTACCCCCCTTTTAATATTCCGGAAGATCACGAAATCGTACGTAAAACCAAGGAAGCCTTTAAGAATATCGGCATCGAGGGACATACCGCATCCACAGGGGGAGGCTCCGATACCAACATTTTCAACGGGAAAGGGGTTACTTCCTTAAACCTTGGAGTGGGTATGAAAAAGCCACATACTTTAGAAGAGCATATCTCCATTGAAGACTTAAACAACACAGCGAAGGTAACCTTCCAGTTGATGACCATCTTTTAAGTAAGGCAATATAGCTAAAAAAAGCACAAGGGAGCCGACGGAAACAACACAAAAAAAGTCGGCCTCCCCTTTGTGCTATATTTTTCTCAAGAAGGTTCAAACTATTCAGACAGGAGGCTTATTATGGCGAAGGAACAATCACAAAAAATCTTGAATAATTTAAAGCAAGTGATCATCGGAAAGGAAGAGGTGTTGGAAAGGGTGCTGATCGCCCTGTTGGCCAAAGGGCATTTACTGATTGAGGACGTCCCCGGGGTGGGAAAAACCACCTTGGTCAAAGCCCTGTCAAAGACCATGGATTTATCCTATAAACGGGTGCAGTTTACCCCGGACCTGATGCCTTCCGATATTATCGGGGTCAATATTTACGATCCGAAAACCGGAACCTTTGCCTTTAAAAAGGGGCCGATCTTTCATCAGGTGTTTCTGGCCGATGAGATCAACCGAACCTCCCCGAAAACCCAGTCCAGTCTCCTGCAGGCCATGGAAGAGGGGGAAGTATCCACCGAGGACAAGCACTACATTTTAGACAAACCCTTTATGGTGCTGGCTACCCAAAATCCCCTGGAGTATCAGGGAACCTTCCCGCTGCCGGAAGCGCAGCTGGACCGTTTTTTAATGCGCCTATCCCTGGGGTATCCGGAAAAGAACTACGAACGGGAGATCCTTCGAAACCATAAAACCCATCGAAACCTGGATCATATCCAGGCGGTGGTCAATCAGGAAGAGATTTTAAAAATGCAAAAAGAAGTGGAGGAACTCCATGCCCATGACGACATTCTCGACTATATCGTAGGGATTGTGGGTGTGACCCGAAGCTATGAGGATCTGCAGCTGGGAGCCAGTCCCAGAGCCGGCATCGACCTGTTGAAAACCGCCCGGGCAAAGGCCTATGTGGCGGGACGGAATTACGTGATTCCCGATGATGTTAAGGCCATGGTGGCCCCGGTGCTGTCTCACCGCCTGATGCTGTCCCCCGAGGCGAAGATTGAAGGCAAGCGGATCGAAGATGTGTTGGAAGGGGTATTAAAACGGGTATCTGTACCGGTGATTTCCAATGATCAATAATAAAAAGGTGCTGCTTCTGGCAGGGCTGGTTTTGCTGTTTACCGTGGTTTTTGTCGGCGGTGTGATGCCCTACTTTATTTTTTACGTATTTCTGTTAACCCTGCTGTTTCCCGTATTCCATAATCTGGTGGTGTTGGGAGGCCTCAAGGGGACCGTGCAGATGCCCCAGGACTCCCTGTATATCGGGGACAAAATCAACATCGGCTACCGCTTGGAAAACCGCAGCATCTTCTATGTTCCCTTTCTTGAGGTGCAAAGCGCCATATCCAAACGCTTAACGGGAAAGATCGATCCTCCGGAGATTACCAGTATGGAGTCAAAATCCGATTTTATCCGGGGCCAGAGTATTACCTTAAAGCGCCGGGGATACTACGAACTGGGAGATATTGAAATCACCCTTCGGGACGTGTTTCGCCTGTTTTCCTTTAAAAAGCGGATCGCCAGTGAAGGGGCCTTAATGGTGTATCCCGAGGTAATCAATCTGAACTCCTTTGCGATTACCGCCAGTCAGCAGTTGGGCGAGCTTCGGGTTTATGATCCCGCCTTTGAGGATAAGAGCCGCATCGCCTCCCTTCGAGGCTACCAGGAAGGGGACTCCATGAAGCGGGTCCACTGGAGCATGACGGCGAAAAAAGGGGATATCATTGTCAAAAACTATGAAAACCGCGGGGATACCCATGTAGCCCTGATTGTGGATAATGAAATGCACCACTACCTTAGGGATGTGGACCGACGCCTGGAGGATAAGGTGGTGGACGCCGCCCTTTGTGTGACCAATTACTGCTTGACCCATAATATTAATATGACCCTGGATACCCAGCGGGGAGAGATCCCCCTGCATTTAACCGGCCATCAAAAGTCCGACTTGAAACCTTTTTTAGAGGCCTTCGCCCTATTTCAGGGGAACGGCAGGCAGGACTTTAAAACCTTTATGATTCCCAGACTCAGCACCATTCCCAAAGGGTCCACCGTAATTGTGGTTACCGCCAACTTAAACAAAGAAATGGGAGCCCAGGGAATTCAGCTGAAAATGAACAATTTAAACCCCCTGTTTATGGTCGTGACGGATCAGGAGAATCAAACCGGTTTTGTAGATCTTCAAGTGGAAAAGAAATTGAAGCAGGAAAACATATCCCTGTACCACATCGACTATAAAACCAATATCAAGGAGATGTTGGAGGCCCAAAATGTATAGAAATTTAAGCACCAGCCAAAAAATGATATCCTACATCACCTATATCGCCATGGTCTTTAGCCTGTTGTACGTCTACGGCGTCGTCATCGGGGTAGAGCTGAACTTTTTTATGCAGTTTTTGATCGTACTGCTGGGAAGTCTGGCGGTGGTGTTTTTTATGAA
>SKRE01000019.1 GCA_007118655.1 Clostridiales bacterium
GGGAAGTGGAAATACAGGGCTGCATTCGAAACGGAATTCCGAAAGCCGCGGCAAACAAGATCTATGACGAGATGATTGATTTTGCCAAATACGCCTTTAATAAATCCCATGCGGCGGCCTATGCGGTACTGGCCTACCAAACCGCCTATTTAAAATATTACTATCCCGTGGAGTTTATGGCGGCGCTGATGACCAGCATTATGGGCGATACCTCAAAAGTGGCCCAGTACATTCATGATGCCAAAAAGATGGAGATCGAAATTCTTCCGCCGAACATCAATAAAAGTTACTCGAAATTCACGGTGGAGGAGGGGAAAATACGATTCGGCATGGCGGCGGTGAAGAATGTAGGGGTGTCCATGATCGACTCCATTGTAAGAATCCGACAGGAAAAGGGAGAATATAAGGACTTTAATGACTTCTGCCAAAAAGTGCCCTCAAAGGATTTGAATAAACGGGCCATTGAGAGTCTCATCAAATGCGGCGCCTTTGACGGTTTCGACGCCAACCGGGCCCAGTTGATGTCTATTCATGAAAACGTATTGGACAGTGTATCCAAAGCAAAGAAAAAAAATGTGGATGGGCAGATCGGTTTATTTGATTTAGGCGCCGTTGACAATTTATCAATACCCAGCCAGCGGCTGCCGGATCTAAAGGAGTTTAATGAGAAAAAGAAACTGGCCATGGAAAAGGAAACCGTGGGAATGTACATTACGGGACACCCCCTGGCAGAGTATGAGAATATCTTAAAGGATTTTATCAGCACCAACAGTGCGGAACTGAAGGAAGGGGTAAAGGAGTCGGAAAACACCCCGGTTTTTCGGGATAAACAACCGGTGATTGTGGGAGGTCTGGTGGCGGAAAAGTCCACGAAAATGACTCGAAACAACAACATGATGGCTTTCATACGATTGGAGGATTTATACGGGGATTTGGAGTGCGTAATATTCCCTAATGTCTATGAACGTTATCAGCCGCTGATTGAAGAGGATCAGATTTTATTAATAAAGGGCACATTGGATCTGAAAGAGGATGAGGATCCGAAAATCCTGATTAATAAAATCAAGTCCGTGGAAACCTTAAAGAAACGAAAAATATGCATTACCCTGGAACATAAAAATGATAAGGAAACCTTTGATCGGGTAAAGATGATATTAGGTAAGGAACGGGGGGATACGCCCGTATATCTGCGGATTAAAGATACGGAGGAAAAGCTTAAAGCCCCGAAATCCCTGTGGATTCCCCATAACGGAAAGGCTATGGCACTGTTGAAAAAAGAGTTAGGGGAAGCGTCGGTTACTCTTTACGAATAAGGGTATAAAAAATCTTCGGGAAGATTAACCGGAACAATGACTTAATTTTAAGCAGCGGGATCCAAGGACGTATAATATTTCAAAAGATAGAATGGAAATGGAGTGATCAAATGCAAACTATTGCAGTTTTAACCAGTGGAGGGGATTCTCCCGGGATGAATGCAGCGATTCGTTCCGTGGTACGATTCGGAATTCATAACAACTTGAAGGTATTAGGCATTCAGCAGGGTTATGAAGGACTGTTGAATGCGGAAATTGAAGAGATGAATTTATCCTCCGTGGCAGACATTATTCACCGGGGAGGAACGAAACTGAGGAGCGCCAGAAGTGAACGCTTCAAAACTCCCGAGGGTCTTCGAAAGGCCTTAAACGTTATTAATATTTTTAACATTGACGGAATTGTGGTTATCGGCGGGGACGGATCCTTTCGAGGCGCTGAAGTGCTGGCGAACAACGGAGTTCCCACTGTGGGAATCCCGGGAACCATCGACAACGATTTGGATTATACGGAATATACCATCGGCTTTGATACCGCCGTCAATACGGCCCTGGATGCCATCGGTAAAATCCGGGATACCTCCACATCCCATGGTCGGGCCAACATCATTGAAGTAATGGGCAGAGACTGCGGGGATTTAGCCCTCCATGCAGGTCTTGCGGGAGGTGCGGAAAGCATTATTGTTCCGGAGGTGCCCTTTGACATTGACCGGGTATGCAATAAGCTTTTGCAAGGCAGGAACCGAGGAAAGCTGCATAGCTTAATTGTTCTTGCAGAAGGGGCGGGCTCCGCCATTGATATCGGAAAACAGATTCAGGAAAAAACCGGCATTGAGACCCGGGCTACGATTCTCGGGCATATCCAGCGGGGAGGAACTCCCAGCGGAAAAGACCGGGTGATGGCAAGCCAAATGGGGGCCAAGGCCGTAGAACTGCTGATTGAAGGGAAGAAAAGCGTGGCGGTGGGAATCAAGGGAACAAAAATTATTTCCATGTCCATAAAAGAGGCTCTGGCGGTAGAGAATAAAATTGAACAGGAAACCTATGATTTAGCCGATATTCTATCGAAATAGGAAAATGTACAGTGTTAGAGCAAAGGAGTTAAAGGTTCTAATGTAAAAAACTTACTTAAGCAGTTGAACTTAATATGTGAAGGAACATATAAAAGTGCAATTAATAAAACGGAGGTGCGAGGATGAAAAAAACAAAGATCGTATGTACCATAGGTCCGGCCAGTGAAACCTATAAGACTTTAACGAACCTGGTGCATAACGGCATGAATGTGGCGAGACTTAATTTCTCCCATGGAAACCAGGAGGAACATCAACAAAGGATCGAAGAGATTAAAAGAGTTCGGGAGGATCTGGAGGTGCCCCTGGCCATTATGCTGGACACTAAGGGACCGGAAATCCGAACGGGAAAATTTAAAGTGGATAAAGTGGAACTGAAGGAAGGGGATTCCTATATCATTACCACCCGGGATGTCCTTGGCGATGAAACCATGGCTTCGGTTTCCTATAAGGGAATTGTGGGAGATCTGAAAATCGGAGATAAAATTCTGATCGATGACGGTTTAGTATCCCTAAATGTCGACGGATTTTTAAATGATACGGACATTCAATGCACCGTGGAGAATCAGGGAGAAATCAAAGACCATAAAGGAGTGAATCTTCCCGGGGTAAAGACCAATTTACCTTCCCTAACGGATAAAGATATAGAGGATATTAAATTTGGAATACGTATGGGTGTGGACTTTATTGCCGCCTCCTTCGTTCGAAAAGCGGACGACGTATTGGAAATCAAAAGAATACTTGAAGACAACGGGGGAGAGACGATCCAAATCATTCCAAAGATTGAGAATCAGGAAGGGGTAGACAACTTAGACGAGATCATTGAAGTCTCCGACGGTATTATGGTTGCCCGGGGAGACCTTGGGGTGGAAGTTCCTACAGAGGAGATCGCTTTGATTCAAAAGGATATGATCGCACGATGTAATGCGGTTGGGAAACCGGTAATTACCGCAACCCAGATGCTGGACTCCATGATTCGAAATCCAAGACCCACCCGGGCGGAGGTCACCGATGTTTCCAACGCCATATTCGACGGCAGTGACGCCATTATGTTATCGGGAGAAACCGCTGCGGGAAAATACCCGGAGGAAGCGGTTCAAACCATGTCCAATATTGCCATTCGAACGGAAGAGTCGATTAACTACGGTAAAAAACTGAAGGAAAGAGGATCTGAGTCCTCCCCTTCCGTGACCGATGCCATCAGCTATGCCACCTGTACCACGGCTATGGATCTAGGGGCGTCCGCCATTATTACCGCCACATCCTCGGGACATACCGCTCGAATGGTTTCAAAGTTCAGACCCGGTCCAAACATTATCGCGGCTACAACCAATGAGTACGTGAAAAGACAATTAAGTCTTAGTTGGGGTGTATACAGTATGTTAATGGATGAACTGGAAGGGACCGACGACATCATCAATCTTTCGGTTATGGAAGCATTAAAGGAAAATCGTATTCAACCGGGAGAATTAGTCGTCATTACCGCAGGAGTTCCGGTAGGCGTATCCGGCACCACAAACCTGATTAAAGTCCATGTGGCCAGTGAAATTCTTCTTTCAGGAAAAGGCATCGGAAAACAGTCGGTTACCGGCCGGGCTGTAATTGTAGAGGATAACGAAGATTTAGATAAGGTTGAAGCCGGAGACATTCTAGTTTCCTATGCAACAAACCGTGGATATATTGATGCCATTGAGCGAGCGGGAGCCGTTGTAGTGGAAGAGGGAGGACTTACCAGTCATGCGGCAATTGTCGGACTGAATCTCCATAAAACCACCGTGGTTGGGGTAGATCACGCAACAACAAAATTAAATACCGGTGAGATTATTACCGTAGACGGAAAAACCGGGTTAATCTATAGCGGAAAAAGTAAAGTTTTATAAATTCCATGAAGGCAAGGAGGGATACTATGAATTTTCATACCACCCGTATCCGACCAAGATACAGCGAGACAGACCAAATGGGAATTATTTATCATTCCAATTATTTTCCCTGGTTTGAAGTGGCAAGAACCACATTTTTAAAAGAGCTGGGAATGAGCTATAAAGAGATGGAAAAGCTGGGGATTTATTTACCGGTTATTGAAGTGAATTGTAAATATATCAGCTCAGCCCTTTATGATGACAATCTGACCATTGAAGTTTGGATCGAGAAGTTCAGGGGCAGCAGAATCAAGTTCCATTACCGTATTCTCCGTGAAAAACAGGAGCTTTTAGCTACGGCTTTTACGGAACATGTATTTATGGATAAGCATAAAAAGCGCCCGGTGAATCTAAAAAAATCCTACCCGGAAGTATACCAGCTGCTGGAAAAAATATATCAGTCCTGAGAGGTGAAACTATGCTTGGAAGATTAATTCTACTGTTTACGGTGGTTCCCATCGTAGAGTTGTATATTTTAATACAAATCGGCAATGAAATCGGGGTTTTCAATACCATTATGATTGTATTCATCACCGGAGTTGTGGGAGCGGTTCTTGCCAAGAGCGAAGGCCGTCAGATCATCGGAAACATCAAGCAGGATATGGCCATGGGAAAAATGCCCGGAGATGAGCTGATCAACGGCTTATGCGTCCTGGTTGGGGGTGCCATGCTTCTAACCCCGGGGATTTTCACCGATGCATTCGGATTTGTCTTAGTAATTCCCTTTACTCGGATTTTTCTGATTAAATCCATTAAACGAAAAATCAAATCCATGATCACCGAGGGTACCGTAAATGTGTATTATAAAGATCATGGAGGCTTTACCGATAAACAAAGCTCTAAAAGAGGAGCTTCCAGTTTTCAGGATGATTCCAAAAATGGTTTTGAGAATGTGAAAGATGTGGACTACGAGGAAGTAGAGGATGAGAAAGATAGATAATCAGCAAAGCAATGATAAAGCATCTATCCTATACAGATTGAACCGGACCTTAATCAACAATAAAGATAGGAGGGAGCACATGGAAAAAAGAATGTTGGGGAAAATAGATTTTGGAGGTTCCGTAATCGGTTTTGGCGGAATCCCCATTCAGCGAATCACCGACGATGAGGGCATTGAAGTGGTAAAAGCCTGTCTGGAATCAGGAATCAACTTTATTGATACCGCAAGGGGCTACGGAAAAAGTGAGGAAGTCATCGGAAAAGCCATTGGGGGCAATCGAAATCAATGGGTGCTTGCAACGAAGTCCATGGCCCGGGATTATGAGGGGATGAAAAAAGATATTGAAATCAGCTTAACCAATTTTCAGACCGAGGTCATTGATTTATATCAGCTTCATAATGTTCGTAAAATCGAAGAGTATGAGGAAATCATGGGAGAAAACGGGGCCTATAAAGCCTTGAAGGAAGCCAAGGAAGCGGGGAAAATCAGGGCCATCGGTTTTACGGGCCATGATGTGGATATGGCGGAACGAGCCGTGGACAGCAAGAAATTCGCCAGTATTCA
>SKRE01000003.1 GCA_007118655.1 Clostridiales bacterium
AAAGGTTTTGTAACCTTCGGGAAAATCCAGAATATTTTCATGAACCTGGGCAATTTTCGCTACCCGCTCCACTTCTTCCTGGGAGGCTTCATCTACACCAAAGGCGATATTGTCAGCGATGGTGGTGGAAAATAAGAAACTGTCCTGATCCACATAACCGATATGATTTCGAAGAGACTCGATTTTGATCTTTTCAATAGGCATTCCGTCTATTCGAATTTTCCCTTCCTGGGCTTCGAAGAGGTGAAGCAGAAGACTGGCTACCGTGCTTTTTCCGCTTCCGGTTCGACCGATGACTCCGATGGTGCTGCCGGCAGGGATATTTAAATTAAAGTTTTTCAAGGCATATTCGTCGGTATCAGGAAATTTAAAAGAGGTATTGTCAAAATGAATATCCCCCAGGATTTTTTCCATGGTTACTGCGTCTTCCCGGTCTACAATTTCCGGTTCCACATCTAAAATGGTGTTGATTCTAGCCATGGAAGCGGACCCCCGTTGCAGGATGTTTACCACCCAGCCTGCGGCCATCATGGGCCAGATAAGCAAGGCTAAATAGGAATTAAAGGCGATGAAATCTCCAAGAGAGATATCCCGGTTAATAACCAAGGTACCTCCATAGACGATAACAATTAAATAGCTAAGAGAAGAGATAGCCATAATAAGAGGCTGAAAAACTCCGAAAATTTTCACCAAATGCATTTGCTTATTAAACACGTTCTGATTTTTAGCGGCGAATTTTTCTACTTCTTTTTCTTCCTGAACAAAGGTTTTGACCACCCGAATCCCGGAAAGGTTTTCCTGTACGGTTTCCGTTAAAGAAGAAAAAGATTCCTGTACCTTGCGAAACCTCAGGTTAATGGTTTTTCCAAAACGTCCTGAAGCAAAGGCCAGGAAAGGTAGCGGGAATAAGGCCAGCAAGGTCAGTCGAACATCTGTTGTAAAAAACATCATAAAAGTGGCGATTACCGTTATAAATACCGCATCCACCACCATGACAATTCCCGGTCCCAGAGCCATGCGTACGGCGTTGATGTCGTTGGTGGCGTGGGCCATTAAATCTCCGGTTTTACTTTTATTAAAGTAGTTGGTAGAAAGTTTTAATAAATGGGAAAACAGCTTGTTTCGAAGCTCGAATTCCAATTTTTTTGAAGTTCCGATGATATAAATCCTCCATAAAAATCGAAAGAAAGCCAGCAGAAACCCGATGATCAGCATATATATTCCGTATCGGAAAATTTCCGCCCTTCCAATCAGATTTGCTTGAAGATCATCGGTAAAGGTTCGAAGAATTTCCGGTAAGATCAACTGTAAAACGTCCACAAAAATAAGCCATACAACTCCTAGGATATAGGCCCATTTATGTTCAATAAAGAAGTACTTTAAAGTCTTGAAGTTTGCTAGCAATGTTGTCACTCCCCCCCATTTGTTTTGTTTCACTAAATAAATTTTATTGTATAATAGAATCTTAAAGGATGCAAGAGGATTGCTTGATAGGATTTTCTATTTCTAAAGGACGCTACCTATGGTATTATAGTCTTAGAAAAGGGGGGAACTACCATGTATCAAAACATTGATATTATTTGTAATCCCAGTTCCGGGAAACAAAAGTTTCAAGAAAACATAAAAATTATTAAAAAAATGTTGCAAAAGAGCGGCAGTAATGTCCAGATTTTTTATACGGAAAAAAAATACGATGCCAAGGATTTTACCATAGAGAGCTGTAACGGATCCACGGACCTGATTATTTCTGTGGGAGGTGACGGAACACTCAATGAAGTGATCAACGGACTGATGGTTTCGGAGAGGCAAGTTCCCTTAGCGATTTACCCCACGGGTACGGTCAATGATTTTGCTACGTACTTTCAAATTTCAACGAAGGTACAAAACTTCTTTGATATGATTCAAAAACAGCAGGAAAAATTGGTGGATGTGGGAAAAGCCAATGATCACTTCTTTATAAATGTAGCCGCAGGAGGTGCTATAACGGAGGTAGCCCATAAAGCCAGCAGTGAATCAAAAACCATTTTAGGGAGAATGGCTTATATTTTAGAAGGGGCAAGGGATTTTCCTAATCAGATTTTCAAACCCACAACCGTGAGACTTACCATCGACGGTGAAGTCGAAGAAAAGGAAATATTATTTCTACTGGTGGCCAATACCCGCTATGTAGGAGGTTTTAAACAGCTGATGAATCGGGCAAAAACCGATGACGGAAAACTTGACCTGTTAATGGTGGAGAAAATTCCAATTAAGGATTTTATCAATATTTTTGTAAAAGCAATTAACGGCAGTCATTTGAGTCATCCTATGGTCTATTATAAATACGTGGAAGCCTTGGAAATTCAAGCGGACCCCGCCATGGAAATGGATGTGGACGGAGAGTATCTGGGGAATACCCCGGTTAAAATTTCTGTGCATAAGAAGGCGGTAAGGATTCTGGTTCCTTAAGGAAAAGGGTTTTTAGGAGGAATATCATAAAAAGGGTGTTAAAATGAGAGGAAAACTATGTTAAAATAAAAGATATACTATTCTAGGAGGACGAAAGATGCTGAAAATAGATTCTGAAAATGAAAATATGGACGTTATTACGGAAATTGAAAAAGAGCTCCGTTATCTTTGCACCATTGTAAAGCAAAAGGGTCGGGAAATGCTTGTGGAATTCGAAATAACCCCCCCGCAATTTCAGGCATTGCTGTATTTGGTAAAGGAAGAGGATTTAACCATCGGAGAGTTAAGCAAGCGAATGTATTTGGCTTGCAGTACTATAACGGATTTGGTGGATCGCATGGAAAAAAATAAAATGGTCAAACGGGTCCGGGATGAGAAGGATCGTCGGGTGGTTCGGGTTTCCGTTTTGGAAAAAGGACATATTATCATTCAAAAGGTCCTCACTGCCAGAAGAGAGTATTTGCGGGATATTTTAAAGGATCTCACGGAAGAGCAAAAGACCTTTATCCTAGAGGGCATTTCTATGGTCTATGAACGAACGGATTCAAAAAATTAGATAAGCACCGAATTATACCCAGTCGGTATGCTGGGAGTTTACAAAAAAACTATCTGATTGTCGTAACAAAGGAGGGTTAGATTTATGGTAGGACAGGAAAAGATTGATCGAATCAATGAGCTTGCAAAAATTGTGAAGGAACGGGATTTGACAGAGGCTGAAGAAATTGAAAGACAAGCCCTTCGAAAAGAATATATCCAGGCCTTTAAAAAAAGCGCCAAGCAACAGTTTGATCGAATAAAAATTGTAGACTAATAACATTGAAAAAAGCCGGGGATATTTCTCAGGTTTTTTTTCATTATTATAGGGCAAATAACGGGATTGTGAAAAAAAATGAAAGTGGCACACAATAATAATGGAAACCCTACGTAATATATAGTAGTTTAAAAATATTTGGTAAAATATACTTTTGAATTCATGATTTCGGGGTAATATATAAAGAGAGAGACATAAGACTTTAAGACTATATAATCATCCATGGAATGGAATTCAATCGGACAGGGATAGAGTTATTTATGGGATTAATAGGAAGGATGTGGGACCATGATCAAAGTAGTACTTGTGGATAATCACATATTAGTTCGAGAGGGTATCAAATTATTATTGGAACAGGAAAACGATATAGAGGTTATCGGCGAGGCAACTGATGGAGAAGAAGCGTTGGAGATATTAAAAAAGATAAATCCGGACATCATTCTATTGGATATCAATATGCCGGAACTGAATGGCATCGAAATTTTGCGTAAAATCAAAGCCATGGATAAAAGTCAGAAAGTGATCATGCTAACCCTTCATAATGAACGGGAATATGTGGTTGAAACCATAAACTTAGGAGCTAACGGATACATCTTAAAGAGCAAGGAAAGTGACAGCTTAATTCGTGGGATTAGGGACGTGAACAAGGGAGGTTCCTATGTTCATCCAAGTCTGGCTGAATCCCTGGTTAAGGAGCATAAACAAACAGGGCCGGAGGCAAAACTCAGTAAGGAACTGGAAGACTTAAAAAAACTTACACGACGGGAAAAGGAAGTTCTAAAGCTTATTTCCCAAGGTATGAGCAACAGAGATATCGCCCATGCCCTTTTTATCAGTGAAAAAACTGTGAAAAACCATGTGTCCAATATATTCAAGAAAATTCATGTGAATGACCGGACTCAAGCTGCCATATTTGCACTAAGAAATCAACCGGATCGGTAACAGATCCAAAGGGAGGATTTATGAAAAACGAATTATTTTTCCACAGAGAAAGCCTATGGAAGACACTGGGTGAACAAAAGCTAAAAGAAACCCAAGATTTCGGAGAGTCTTACAAAAGCTTTATTGACAATAGTAAGACTGAACGAAAATGTGTAAAAGAGATTATTCGACAAGCCAAAGCTGACGGGTTTATTTCCTTTGAGGAAATCCGGAAGGAAGGCAAGGAAGCTGTGGAGCCGGGAGATAAAATATATTTCGTTAACAAGGAAAAGGCAGTCATTTTAGCAGTAATCGGAAAAAATGCCATGGAAGCAGGCGTCAACATCATTGGTACCCATTTAGACAGTCCGAGACTGGATCTAAAGCCCTTTCCCTTTTATGAGGATAAGGAATTGGCTCTTGCCAAAACTCATTACTATGGCGGAGTGAAAAAATACCAATGGGTAACCATGCCTTTAGCCATGCACGGAGTAATTACCAAGGAAAACGGAGAACTTGTGGAAATTACCATCGGTGAGAACCCGGAGGATCCGATTTTAATGATTTCCGACCTGCTCCCTCACTTGTCCAAAGACCAAATGAGTAAAAAAATGTCCGAAGGGATTACCGGGGAAGGACTAAACGTTCTGTTAGGCAATCAATGTACTAAAGAGGGGGATGAAAAAGAAGGGGTAAAAGCCCATCTTCTTCAACTATTATATGAACAGTACGGCCTTTCTGAGGAAGATTTTGCCTTTGCAGAAATCCAACTGGTGCCTGCGGGAAAAGCGCGGGATCTGGGGCTGGACCGAAGTATGATCGCAGCTTACGGACATGATGACCGGGTCTGTGCCTATGCAGAACTACGAGCCATCCTTGACTTGGATACACCGACAAAAACGGCTTTAGCCGTATTCGTAGATAAAGAGGAAGTTGGAAGCATCAGCAATGTGGGGATGGAATCGAAGTTTTTTGAGAATACCGTGGATGAATTGCTTGAGCTTCAGGAAGGTACCAATAGGCTAAGCATTCGAAGAGCTCTTAATCGATCCAAAGCCTTGTCAGGAGACGTCATGTCGGCTTTTGACCCGAACTTCCCGGAAGTGCTGGATCCGAAAAACTCCTGTTATATGGGTAAAGGGGTGAATATCAGTAAATACACCGGTTCGCGGGGAAAAGGGGGTTGTAACGATGCCAACCATGAATTCTTGGCAGAGCTTCGACAAACCTTTAAGAAAAATGATATCCAGTGGCAAATGGGAGAACTTGGGAAAGTAGATCAAGGAGGGGGAGGGACCATCGCCTACATTATTGGAAATTATAACACCGAGGTAGTAGACTGCGGCGTTCCTGTACTCAGCATGCATGCCCCGATGGAAATTGTCAGCAAAGTAGATCTTTATATGACTTATCTTGCTTACCGAGCTTTTTACTTATAAATTTCAAGTGTAATAAGATTATAGAAATAGCACAGTAATGACTTTAAAAATCCATAAAAATAGACCGGGAATCCTTAAAGGGGTCCCGGCTTTTTTAAGTTGCAATGTACTATCTGCTAATATTTTTCGATTTCCTCTACTGTTA